>DAISWT010000273.1:0-4321 GCA_036826235.1 Acidobacteriota bacterium
GAGCGAGGCGAACCGAGGGGAGGGCTCGCGAAGCGAGCCCGGACCCGTGCCCGGCGGCCGCAGCCCCCGGCGTCTCGCCCCCCGGGATCCCCCGGTGCGCCGTCGTCGTGTTGAAAGTGACGCGGCGGTTCTGCTATGGTGCTGCCTCCCATGCCGCCCTGTCGACGGGTCGCGCATCGCCACCATGAAAATCATCGCGCTGGGTGACATCCACGGAAACCTTCCCGCCCTGGAGGTGGTTCTCCGGGAGAGCCGCGCCGAGGGTTACGACGTGATCTGCCACACGGGTGACCTGGTCGGCTTCGCGCCGTTTCCGGAGGAGACTGTCGCGCTGGTGCGGGCGGAGAGGATCCAGGGCGTGCGTGGCGACCTCGACGAGAGCGTGTCGGCGCAGGCGGACGACTTCGGGGGAAACGGCGTCGACGGACGCGTCCGCCGCTTGGAGTCGCTGGCGTACGCCTGGACGGTGCAGCGCACGGAGCGGATCACGCGCAGGCACCTGGCCGATCTGCCGTTCGACCAGCGGATGGAAGCCGGCGGGCGGCGCACCGTGTTTGTGCACGCCAACCCGATCGATGTGTCCACCTCCCTGTGGGAGGACCGGGACGAGGACTACTTCCGCGACATGGGCGACGCCGCCGAGGCCGACATCATCGTTCTCGGCCACACGCACCGGCCCTACCACCGCATCGTGGACGGCCGCCACTTCATCAACGCCGGCAGCGTCGGCTATCCCGAGGACGGCGATCCGCGCACCGGCTACGCGGTGATCACGGTCAATGGCAACGTCGAGGTGCAGTACCGCCGCTTCCCCTACGACGTCGATCGACTGCTGCGTGAGGCGCGCGCGCGCCGCTTCCCGCAGGAGTCGGCGGCGCTGTTCAAGGCGTGAGCTTCTCGAGCGTGGTCGTCCGGCCGTCCCGCCAGATGGTGAGCGTCTTCACCTCCTTGCCGGCGGCCTCGAGATAGGCCGGCAGACCCGGGATCGGACGTCCGTCGAGCGCCTGCACGATGTCGCCGCGGCGCACCCCGGCCCGCTCGGCACGCCCGCCCTTCGCGACGCTGGCGACCAGCACCCCCTCCACGTCCGCGGCGCCGAGGGACTCGGCCAGATCAGGGTCGAGCTCCTGGAGGGTGAGACCGAGCCGCGCGTCGGCGTGCAGCGCCGGTTCCCCCGACTCCGGCCCGCCGATCGGCTTGAGCAGCGAGGCGACCGAGTACATCGGCGCGTTGAGGCGCACCGCCAGGGCGATGGCGTCGGACGGACGCGCGTCGATCGGGTGCAGCTTGCCGCCCGCCCGCAGGGCGATCTCCGCGAAGTAGACGTCGTCCTTGAGGTCGGTGACGGTGATCTTCTCGATCACCGCGCCGACCACGCCGAGGATCGTCGCGAGCAGATCGTGCGTCAGCGGCCGGGTTGTCTCCGCCTTCATCTTGCCGAGGTAGATGGCGATCCCCTGGTCCCGCCCGACCGCGATCGGCACCGCCCGCCGCTCGCCATCGTCCGCGAGCAGCAGCAGGACCTGATCGGGCCCGGTGGGACGGATGCCCGCGACGTGCACCGGAACGGCGCCCGCGGCAGGGCCCGGTGCGGCCGGCGGGGTCGGGGAGGGCGCGGGGGCCGGTCGGGCGGCCAGAGCGCCCAGGACCGCGAGGGCGAGGAGCAGGGAAGCTGCGCCGTCGAGCGATCGATTGCGCCGGGACATGATCGGCACCTCCTGACTGATTCCATCAATATACTTCCAAACACGCGCTTCGACCGCAGAACCTTCGCTTAAGTCATAGGAGCGCAAGAAGATAGTGCTCCGGAGGCGGAAAATGGCCCGGTTTGACAGGTCTCGGATGCGACACTAAAATACGCTGCGGTGGCCACTTACAGGAAATCGTGGAGCCTTCCGCGGGCTTACTTGCGGGCCCAATGATCCCCACTCGGGGCGAGCGGTCTATGAATCCTTCCAGGCTGGGCCGCTTCGAAATACTCCGCGAAATCGGCAAGGGCGCGATGGGCCAGGTCTTCCTGGCCAATGATCCGAAGATCGAACGCAAGGTCGCGATCAAGACCATCGTCCTGCCGCCCGGGACTTCCGAGGAGGAGGCGCGCGAGACCAGCCGGCGCTTCCTGCGCGAGGCGCAGGCTGCCGGCCGGCTCCTGCATCCGAACATCGTCACCATCTTCGACGTCGGCGAGGAGGGGGGCGTCTCGTTCATCGCCATGGAGTTCATCGAGGGGGAGACGCTCGAGAAGTACACCCGGCCCGACAGCGTCCTGCCGCTCAAGCGCGTGCAGGACCTGATCGCGCAGGCCGCCGACGCCCTCGATTACGCGCACCAGAACCATATCGTCCACCGCGACATCAAGCCGGCCAACTTGATGGTCCTGAGGGGCGGCGTCTTGAAGGTCACCGACTTCGGACTGGCGAAGAGCCCTTCCGCCAACCTGACGCAGGCGGGCGTGCTGCTCGGCACGCCGAGCTACATGTCGCCCGAGCAGATCGAGGGGCGCGAGCTGGACGGCCGCAGCGACCTGTTCTCCCTCGGGGTGGTGCTCTACGAGCTCCTGACCGGGGTGCGGCCGTTCGACGGCGAGTCGATCTCGACGATCATCTACCGCGTCCTCTACGAGGACCCTCGCCCGCCCGCGGCGCACAACGCGGCGCTGCCTCCCGAAGTGAACGCCATCCTCGAGAAGGCGCTCGCCAAGGACAAGGAGAAGCGCTACGCCACCGGCGGCGAGATGTCCGCCGACCTGGCGCAGGCGTTCGCCGGGCTGCCGCCGGAGACCCTGTCGCGGCCGTTTCCCGCCGTGGCCCGGCAGGTGGCGACGGCGAGGGCGGCCGGCACGGCGGCTGCGGGCCCGACCCTGAGGGAGCGCCGCGATCGCCGCGGCGGTCGCGTCGCGCGCGGGCAGCCGGCGTCGCCCGGTACGGTGGCGGAGCCCGGCTTCGCCGCGCGCCATTCGTTCAAGATCGCGGCGGTGGTGGTGATCGCCGCCGTGGGGCTGGTCGTCTTCCCCCGCCTGGTGAACCGCATGGAGCAGGGGCGCGGTCCGGCGCCGGGGGCACGCGCGAGCGACGGCCGTCCGGCACCCGGCACCAGCGGTGGAGGGGGTGGCGTCGCGACCTCCCTCGCGGGGACGGCGGGCGGTCCGGGCGTGGTGTCGGTCGACGTCTCCACGATCCCGCGCGGCGGGAATATCCGGCTCGACTCCACACCGCTGGCGGAGCCCCGCGTGGTCCTGTCGCTTGCCGATCCGAAGGCGCACGACATCGTGGCCGAGGCCGGCTGCCGGCGCGCGGTGGCGGCGATGACCGCCGCCGACCTCGCCTCATCCAAGGGCAACCTGGTCATGGAGCTGAAACCCCGCCGCGAGGAGGTGATGATCGCCTCGGAGCCGCCCGGGGCGCGCATCCGGCTGAACGGCCACGACACCGGCAAGTTGACGCCCGCCGTGCTCGCCCTCGACGGCTGCGAGGAGCGCTCGCTGACCCTGGAGCGCGAGGACTTCCGCCCGTGGTCGGCGTCGTTCAACGCCGACGACGATTTCGACGCCATGGTGGAGTCGCTCAAGAAGATCAAGCTCGTGCCGGTGCCCGTCGGCAACGTGGTCGTGAAGAGACCTCAGGAATATGATTTGGACGTGTACGAGGGCGACAGACGCATCGGCAGGGCGGGCGAGATGCTGAGCCTGACCGAGGGGAAGCACACGCTCATCTTCAAGAACGACAAGCTGTTCGTCAAGGAGACGGTGCAGGTGGCGGTCGAGGGCGGCCGGTCGACGACGCCGCTCCTCACCTTCCCGGGCGTCGGCAGCCTCACGGTACAGGCGCAGCCGAGCAACTGCAAGGTGTTCGTCGACGGCGTCTACGTCGACGTGACCCCGGTCCTCGAGTATCCGATCTCCTCCGGCGGCCACCGCGTCAAGGTGGTGTTCGTGCCGAACGGCGCCGAGCAGGAGGTCGCGGTCGCGGTGACGGGCGGCAAGAACGCCCTCGTGACGGTGAAGTTTTGAGGCCGGGGGCCGCCGCCTGGTCCTCTGTTCTTCTGCTGCTCCTGTCGCCGGCCCCGCCGGCGAGCCCGGCCCCGGCCGAGGGGCAGCCGGCGGCCGCCGAGGAGGACCGGCCGCTCGACGCCCGCACCTACGCCCAGGGTCTCGATCAGCTCCGTCAGGGCAAGCGTGACGAGGCGATCCAGGCCCTGAGGAAGGTCTTCCAGGATTTTCCCGACAGCCCGTACGCCCCGCAGGCCCTGCTCAAGACCGCCGACCTGATCTACCCGGCCAGCGCCTGGGACCAGATCGGCTCGGCGTCGCCCGCGGCGATCA
>DAISWT010000274.1:0-4318 GCA_036826235.1 Acidobacteriota bacterium
ACTCACTGCGTGCGAGGGCTCAGTGGGCTGGCGTTCGCCCACTTTTTTGTTTTAAGGGGGCTCCGGGCCGAATGAACGAGGTCCCGGGATAGAACTGCATGAAGGCGGACATGTCCGAGGTCCTGGAGGTAGTCAGGCGGATGGCCCGGGAGATATTGGAGTACGCGGGAATGGAGCTGGTTCATCTCGAGATGAAGCGCGAGCCGGGCGGACACCTCGTGCGCCTCTACATCGACAAGGACGGGGGTGTCTCCCTTGACGACTGCTCTCTGATCAGCCGTCAGCTTTCGGCTCAGCTGGACATCGTGGACCCGATCGAGGGGCGCTACACTCTCGAGGTTTCCTCGCCCGGACTCGATCGACCGTTGTTTACCGATCATGATTTTGCGCGCTTCGCGGGGCGGCAGATCAGGCTTTCGACCCATGTCCCGCTTGACGGTCGCCGCAATTTTCAGGGACGGCTCGAGGGCATCGTCGATGGGTGCGTGCGCATGACGCTGCAGGGGGGCCGCGAGTTCTCCATCCCACGCGACCAGGTGGCCACGGCGCGTCTCGAAGTGGAAATCTAGACTTCGGAACAGAGCCAACCGGACAAGAGGACGTCACGAATGAGCAACGAGATCTTTCAGGCGATCGAACAGGTCGGCCGGGAGAAGGGCATCGAGGTTGACATCATCATCCAGGCTGTCGAGGACGCCTACGCCGCGGCCGCCAAGAAATACTTCCGCACCAAGGAAGACCTGGGCGCCAAATTCGATCGGGAAACAGGTTCGCTGGCGGTTTTCGCCCGCAAGAAAATCGTTGAGGAAGTGACCAATCCGGATCTCGAGATCTCCCCGGACGACGCCCAGGATCTGGCGCTGCCCGCCAGCGAGGAAGGCATCGTCGAGATCCCGAAACCGCGGGAGGAGCTCGCGCAGCTCGGGCGCATCGCGGCGCAGGCGGCCAAGCAGATCATCTTCCAGAAGGTGCGCGAGGCCGAACGCGACAACGTGTACAAGGAGTACATCGGCCGCGTCGGTGAGCTGGTCAACGGCGTCGTGAAGCGCTTCGAGCGCGGCAATATCATCATCGATCTGGGGCGGACCGAGGGCCTGCTTCCCAAAAAGGAGCAGTCGAAGGCCGAGCGGTACAGCCAGGGAGATCGCGTGCGCGCCGTCATCGTCGACGTCGACCGCAACGCCAAAGGACCGCAGGTGATTGTCTCCCGGACCGACGAGCGCCTGCTGATCAAGCTGTTCGAGATGGAGGTCCCCGAGATCTACGACGGGACGGTCGCGATCGAGAGGGCCGTCCACGACCCCGGCGACCGCGCCAAGGTCGCGGTCCGCTCCAAAGATCGCGACGTCGATCCTGTGGGCGCGTGCGTCGGGATGAAGGGATCGCGCGTGCAGTCCATCATCCGCGAACTGCGCGGCGAAAAGATTGACATCGTCGAATTCTCGGACGACGTGAGCGCCTTCGTGACCAACGCGCTGAATCCGGCCAAGATCAACCGCGTACAGATCATCGACCCCGAAACCAAGACCCTCGAAGTGGTGGTCGACGACGAGCAGTTGTCCCTGGCCATCGGCAAGAAAGGCCAGAACGTGCGGCTGGCCTCCAGGCTCGTCGGCTGGAAAATCGACATCAAGAGCGAGCAGGAAAAGAAACGTGAGGTCGAGGCGGAGATGGAGCGCATGGCCCGCGACAGCCGCGAGATGACCGTCCTCGAGGGCATCAGCGAGAAAATGGTGCAAAAGCTCCGGGAAGCGGGCGTCGGGAGCCTGGACGCGATCGTCGCCGCGCAGTTGGAGGGCCTCACGGGGATTCCGGGGATCGGGCCGAAGACCGCCGAGAAGATCATCGCGGCGGCCGAGGCCGGCCTGCAGGCACGGGCGGAGCGCGAGGAGGCTGAGCGGATCCAGCGCGAACAGGAGGCGGAGCAGGAGGCCGCCAGGCAGGCGGAGGAACAGGCCCGGCTGGCCGATGAGGCCGCCGCCGAGGAAACGGCCCGGCAGGCAGAGGGCATGGCGGCCCAGGAGCGCGCCGCCCTCGAGGAGGAGACCGGCGAGGACTCCGCGGGCGAGGTCCAGGACGAATCCGGGAAGGAGGACGAGGCAGCCGATGCTCCGGGAGTTGAGGAGGAGGCGGCGACGTCGGAGCGCGGGGAGGACGGATAAATGGCGAAGATTCGGGTCGGTGATCTCGCGAAGGAGCTGAACCTCAAATCGGGGGAAGTCCTGACCCGCTTGCGTGAGATGGGCGCCGCGGTCAAGACAAACCTCAGCACGGTGGAGGAGGACCTGGCGCGTCGCCTCAGGTCCGCTCTCACGGGGGTCGAGAAAAAGCCGGTCGAACCGACCGCGAAATCCGCCGGAGCCAGGCCATCGACCGTCACCGGCAAGGCGCTCGCCACGAAGCAGGCGAGCAGGCCGCCCCTCGCTCATCACTCGTCCGCGTCGCAGCCCACGGGGACCGCAGCGGTGAAGACACCGGCGACCGGCACGCTCCCGCCACGTCCGGCCCCTCTCCCGACCGCGCCCCCGTCGAAAACGCCGGCTTCCCCCGTCGCGAAGCCGGCCGCTGTCTCCGGGCCTCGGCCGCCGACCTCGTCCCAGGCTCGAACGGGACCTGTCCCCGCCGGGAGGCCCGGCGCGCCACCCACTATCCCGGGGTTCCATCCGACCTCTTCCCATTCAGGAGCGCAGCCGCGCCCGGCCCCTCCGGCCACGCCCCGACCTTTTGTTCCCACCTCGACGGCGCGCCCGGCCGTACCGGCTACGCCCGCCAGACCCGCCGCTCCCAGGGCGCCTGGGACGACGGCAGTGGTTCGGCCGGCCGGCACAGTTTCGCCGGCGGCTCGGACGATCCAAAGGAGTCCGCTTCCCGCCGGCCAGAAGCCCGCAGCGGCCCCAATGAGACCCCTCTCCGGTGGCGCGGTACAGCCGAGACTTCAGAGGCCAGGCACACCGCTCCCCCGGACGGCGCCGCAAGGACCGAAGCCGGCCCCCGGATCGCGTCCGGGAGGCATGCCGTCCGCACTGAGGGCGGTGCCGCGCGCCGAGCCGGGAAAGCAGCCGTCTGCGGTGACCCAGGTGCCGCGGAGTCAGCCCACCCCGGCGCCCGCCGCGCGCCCCGCGGCGCCGCCGCTCCCCCCGGTGCCCGAGATCCTGCAGGAGATCACCATTACCGAGGGCGTGACGGTGAAGGAACTGTCCGAGAAGATGGACCGCAAAGCCAAGGACATCATCACGCGTCTCATCGGCCGCGGCATCCTCGCGACCATCAACCAGCCGCTCGACACCAAGATTGCCAAGGAAATCTGCCGCGAGTTCGGCTTCGACGCGAAGGTGATCAGCTTCGAGGAGGAGGTGACCCTCGAGCACACAAAAGTGCTGGACAGGACGCACCTGCGCTCGCGCGACCCCGTGGTCACAATCATGGGGCACGTCGACCACGGCAAGACCTCGCTTCTGGACGCGATCCGGGAGTCGAACATCGCTGCGAGCGAAGCCGGCGGCATCACGCAGCATATCGGCGCGTATCACATCAGGTCCAGGAACCGCGGCATCACCTTCATCGACACGCCCGGCCACGAGGCCTTCACCATGATGCGCGCGCGCGGCGCCAGGGTCACGGACATCGTGATTCTGGTCGTCGCCGCCGACGACGGCGTCATGCCGCAAACGATCGAGGCGATTCACCACGCGCGCGCGGCTGGCGTGCCGATGGTCGTGGCGATCAACAAGATGGACAAGCCGGGCGCGAGCCTCGACCGTGTCAAAAAACAGCTCTCCGACCAGGGTCTTCTGGTCGAGGACTGGGGGGGAGACGTCGTGGCAGTGCCGATCTCCGCCAAGCAGAAGAAGGGGATCGATGAGCTGCTCGAGATGATCCTCCTGGTCGCCGACATGGGCGACCTGAAGGCGGATGCGTCCTCCTTCGCCTCCGGCGTGGTTCTGGACGCAAAGCTCGACCGATCGCGCGGACCGGTCGCGACCGTCCTGGTCCAGCGCGGCACGCTGCGCATCGGCGACCCGTTCATCGCCGGCGCGGTGCACGGCAAAGTCCGGGCGATGTTCGACGACCTGGGCCACCGCGTGCGCGAGAGCGGCCCTTCCATCCCGGTAGAAGTCCTCGGTCTCGAAGGGGTCCCGGAGGCCGGCAATCCCTTCCAGGTGCTGGAGGACGAATGGAAGGTGCGGCAGATCGGGGCCTTCCGGCAGCAAAAGCTGCGCCAGGAGGCGATGGCGAAGTCCTCGCGGCTGACCCTCGATCACCTGTATCAGCAGATCAAGGAAGGGATGGTCAAGGAGCTGCCCCTGCTGGTCAAGGC
>DAISWT010000275.1:0-4269 GCA_036826235.1 Acidobacteriota bacterium
ACGTCATTTCTCGGACTTCGGCGGCAAGGTCTATCTCGACTGCGCCGCCCAGGGACCGTTCCCTGCCGAAACCGTCGAGGCGGTGCGCCGCGCCCTGCGGCTGAAGGAACATCCCGAGGAGATCCCCGGATCCCTCTACGAATCTCTGCCGGGACGGGCCCGCGAGGCGATCGCGCGCCTGCTCGGATGCGAGCCGGAATGCATCGCGCTGGCCTCGGGCGCCTCGCACGGCCTGAACCTGGCGGCCCGCTCGCTTCCGCTGGAGAGGGGAGACGAGGTTCTCCTGGCAGAGGGGGAGTTCCCGGCCAACGTCTACCCCTGGCTCAACCGGGCGAGCGACGGCATCGGCGTCCGCCGGGTGAGCCCGGCGGCCGGCCGTTTCGTGGGAGAGAAGGACCTGATCGGGGCGATCGGACCGAAGACCAGACTCATCGCCGTCAGCCACGTCGCCTTCGCGACCGGATACCGCACGGATGTGCAGGCCCTGGGGGAAACCTGCCGGGAGCGCGGGATCTTTCTCGTGGTCGACGGCGCCCAATCGGTCGGCGCGGTTGACTTCAAGGTGTCGGAGCTGCCGATCGACGTCCTGGCCACGAGCGGCGACAAATGGCTGCTCGGCCCGTTCGGGACCGGTTTCACCTACATCCGCCCCGCCATCCTGGAGCGGCTGCGCGTCAGGGAGGTGAACTGGATGAGCGTGGAGGGCTCGAGCAATCTCAGCGAGCCGGGCGGCGGTCCGCTGCGCTTCCGCGACGGGGCGCGCCGGTTCGATATCCCCGAGGCGGCGTCCTTCCTGAACCTCCATGGTTTGATCGCCTCGCTCTCCTTCCTCGCCCGGGTCGGCATCGACAGCGTGGAGAACCACACGCGGCGCCTGCACGATCACCTGATCCGCGGCCTCGACTGCGCCCGTCTGCGCGTCGCCTCCGACCTGTCGGCCGGTCGCCGGTCCGGCATCCTGGCGCTGGAGGGGTCCTCGCACGAACACACCCGCGCCGTCTTCCGTGGCCTGCGCGAGCGCGGCGTCGTGGTCAGCCTGCGCGATAATCTCATCCGCGTCTCGCCGCACATCTACAACACCCGCGCGGACATCGAGTCGTTCCTGGAGGCCGCGGCCGGCGTCCGTTGACACCCGCGCGGCCGTCGGATATCTTCACGCAACCAAGGAACAACAGGCGTTTCGGCACGATCGCCGCTCTTCGTGGGAGGGCCGTTCGGGATGAAATCATCGTTCCCCGCCCCGGGACCGAATCCACCTCCCGACTCCTCGCCCATCCCGGAGGGTCGGCCCGTCCATGAGATGTTCGAGACGCAGGTCGCGAGCGCGGGCGATGCGATCGCGGTGGTCTGCGCGGGCGAGGGCCTCAGCTATCGCGCGCTGAACTCCCGCTCGAACCGGCTGGCGCGGCGCCTCAGGCGCTTCGGCGTCACGACCGACGCGCTCGTGCCGATCGTCATGGATCGTTCCATCTCCATGGTGGTCGCGATCCTGGGTTCCCTCAAGGCCGGGGCTGGCTGGCTTCCCCTCGATCCTGCCGGGCCGAAGGACCGGCTCGCCTTCATGCTGGGGCAGGCGCGCGCCGCGGTCATCCTGACGGAGGAGCGACTCCTTGACAGGCTGCCGGCCGCACGCGGGCACATCCTCGCGCTCGACCGCCGTGACGGCGGGGCGGAGAGGGAGGACGACGCGAATCTGGGCCTCGCGGCGGACCCCTCGGGGATCGCCTACGCCATCTACCCCTCCGGATCGACGGGGACGCCCAAGGGCGTCCTGGTGCCGCACGCGGCCCTCGTGAACCACGTGCGCTGGATGCAGGCCGTTTTCCCTCTGGGTCCTGCCGACCGCGTCGTGCAGAAGACGCCGGTCACCTTCGACGCGTCGGTCTGGGAGTTCCTGGCACCGCTGGTCGCCGGCGCGCGCCTGGTCCTGGCTCCACCGGGGGCCCATCAGGATCCCGCCTCCCTGGCCCGCCTGATCGAGGACGAAGGGGTCACCATCCTGCAGATGGTTCCGACGGGGTTGAGGGCGCTGCTCGACGAACCGGGGCTCGAGCGCTGCCGGTCCCTGCGGCGTGTCTTCTGCGGCGGCGAGACGCTGTCACCCGACCTGGTCGAGCGCTTCTTCGAGCGCCTGGACGCCGAGCTGATCAACCTGTACGGGCCGACCGAGGCGTGCATCGACAGCACCTTCTGGGTGTGCGGACGCGGGGAGAGGACGGTTCCGATCGGCCGGCCCATCCAGCGTTCGTTGGCGTACGTCCTGGACCGGCGCCTGCGGCCGCAGCCGCCCGGGGGCGAAGGCGAGCTCTCCATTGCGGGCGCGGGGCTGGCGCGCGGCTACCTCGAGGCCCCTGACCTGACGGCCGAGCGTTTCCTGCCGGACCCGTTCTCCGGCGCGCCCGGCGCGCGCCTGTACGCCACCGGGGACCGCGCCAGGCTGCGGCTCGATGGGTCCCTCGAGTTCCTGGGTCGCGTCGACGACCAGGTAAAGGTGCGCGGCTACCGCGTCGAACCGGGGGAGATCGAAGCGATCCTCAACCGGCATCCGTCGATTGCCGAGAGCATCGTCGTCGCCCGTCCCGATCCCCAGGGCGGTGCGACCCTGGCGGCCTACGCGACACTGCGAAAGCGTGCCGGGCCCGCGCTCCCTGCCGCCGCCTCCGTCGACCTGCGCGCCCACCTCAAGGCGGCGCTTCCCGACTACATGGTTCCGTCGGCGTTCGTCGTCCTCGACGATCTTCCGAGGACGGCGAGCGGCAAGATCGATCGGCGGCGCCTGCCCGACCCCGCTCCCGCGCGACGCGATATGGCCGTGCCCTTCGTCGCCCCGCGCACGGAAGACGAGCGGCGCGTCGCCTCGTTGTGGGCCGGAATGCTCGGTCTCGACCAGGTCGGCGTCCTGGACAACTTCTTCGACCTGGGGGGGCACTCTCTCGTCGCGACGCAGGTGATCTCCCGCGTGCGGGATCTCTTCGCCGTGGAGGTGCCGCTGCGGGCGCTGTTCCAGGCGCCCACCGTGGAAGGCCTGGCCGCGCGCATCGACGCCGCGCGCCGGGATCCGAGGCAGGCCGGGGCGCCGCCTGGACCCGTGCGCGTGGAGCGCGCCAGGCCGATCTCCTTCGCGCAGCGCCGCCTGTGGCTGCTCGACCAGCTGGATCCCGGGCGGCCTTTCTACAACATGCCGAGCACGCTGCGCCTGCGCGGTCCCCTCGATGTCTCGGCGCTCCGGCAGGGACTCGATGAGATCGTCCGGCGCCATGAGGTCCTGAGGACGACATTTCCGGGCGTCGATGGCAAGCCGGTCGCGGTGGTCGCGCCCCGTTGGCAGACCGGGCTTTCGACCGAGGATCTGTCGGAGCTGCCCGCGGCGGAGCGCTGGCCCGCGGCGCTGGGGAGGGCGCGGCGGGAGGCGCAGCAGAGGTTCGACCTGGCGCGGGGACCGCTGTTCAGGGCGCAGTTGCTCCGTCTCGATGCGCGGGAGCACGTTCTTCTCCTGACCTTCCATCACATCGTCACGGACGGCTGGTCGGAGGGCGTGTTCTACCGCGAGCTGACGGCGCTCTACGCGGCGCTCTCGAAGGGGGGGCCGTCGCCACTGCCCGCCCTGCCGATCCAGTACGCCGACTACGCGGCGTGGCAGCGCGACTTCCTGCACGGCGAGACGCTCGAGATCCAGAGGGCGTACTGGAGGCGGGCGCTCGCCGGCGCCCCGCTCACGCTCGATCTGCCCACCGACCGCCCCAGGCCGGCCGTCCGCACGCACCGGGGCGCGAAGCAAAGCGTGGTGCTCCAGCAAGGGCTGTCGGAGGCGCTGCGCGCGCTCGGCCGCGAAGAAGGGGCGACGCCGTTCATGACGATCCTGGCGGCGTTCAACGTGCTCCTGATGCGTTACACCGGCGTGGACGACGTTCTGGTCGGCACTCCGATCGCGAACCGCCACCGTCTGGAGATCGAGAGCCTGATCGGCTTCTTCGTCAACACGCTCGTTCTGCGAACCGATCTGTCGGGCGATCCGGCGTTCCGCGAGCTCCTGCGCCGGGTGCGCGGGGTCGCTCTGGACGCTTACGCGCACCAGGATCTGCCCTTCGAGAGGCTGGTCGAGGAGCTGCGCCCGCCGCGCGACCTCGGGCGCACCGCCCTCTTTCAGGTCATGGTGGCGCACGCCGCCACGCCGCGTGTCGATCTCGAGGGACTGGAGAGCGAGTTCGTGGACATCGACGACGGCATCTCCAAGTTCGACCTGACGCTCGACGTGGACGACGGCGGCCG
>DAISWT010000276.1:0-4259 GCA_036826235.1 Acidobacteriota bacterium
AGCTCCGCCGCTCGTTCAACTTTGCGGCGACCTTCGACCCGAAGGTCGTGGTGCGTACGATGACGCCGTCGTTCTATCCTTCGATGGTCGGTTTCAACCGCGAGGACACCCTGGAGATCGGCACGGTGGCGGCGGACACCTCCAGCACGGCGACACGCGGCAACGTCTATGTGATCTGGGTGGAGCGTGACAGCCCCTCGCTGCCGGTTCGCGACGTGTTCGTGGCGCGCTCGACCGACCAGGGGGCGACCTGGTCGGCGCCGGTCCGGGTGAATGACGATCCCCCGGGTAACGACCAGGTGATGCCGTGGGTCTCGGTCAACGCCGACGGCACGGTCGAGGCGTTCTGGTACGACTACCGCAACTGGGCCGGGATGCACACCGTCGACGTGTACGCCGCCCGCTCCGTCGACGGCGGTCAGACTTTCGGGCCGAACTTCCGCGTCACCACCGCCCCGACCTCGTGGTTCGTGCCGGCGACCTTCACGCCGAACTTCGGCGACTACATCCAATGCGCCAGCGAGGGCACCGGCTTCTACCCGTCCTGGGCCGATGGACGGAACAACGACATCGACGTCTTCGTCAGCCATATCCCGACCGCGACCTGCGGCAACGGGACTCTCGACCCGTTCGAGCAGTGCGACGACGGCAACACCCTCGATGGCGACTCCTGCTCGGGCGCGTGCGCGACGACCCTGTGCGGCAACGGGGTCCTGGAGGGCGCCGAGCAGTGCGACGACGGCAACGTCCGGAGCGGCGACGGCTGCTCGCAAACCTGCCGGCGCGAGATCTGCGGCGACGGCGTGGTCCAGCCGAACAACCAGGAGGAGTGCGACGACGGCAATCTGGCCAGCGGGGACGGCTGCTCCGCCTCCTGTCTGATCGAGCTGGACAAGACGGTCTGGATCGCCGACGAGAGGTCGCGTCTCGCCCTGGAGAGCATCACCACGGGCCGGACGGTGCAGATCGGCGACCCCGGTTTCCACGAGCTGGGCGACCTGGCGTTCGATGCATCGGGAAGACTGTTCGGCGCCACGCAGTACAACCCCAACCTGTCGATCGGCTTCGACGGCGATCTGATCGACATGGCGACGCTCGGCCTCCCCCGGCGCGGATCGCTCATCGGCGACACCGGCTGGCTCGCGGTCACGGCGATCGACTTCCACCCGGGCACCGGCGTCCTGTACGGCATCTCCGTCGACGCCGCCGGGATCAGCCGGCTGATCACCCTCGACCCGGGGACCGGGATGACCCTGTCGATCATCGGTGACCTGGGGATCAACACGGCGCGCGCCATGGCCTTCGATTCATCGGGCACGCTTTACGTTGCGAGCGCTGTATCGAGCCCCTCGACACGCTCGGATCTGTACACCGTGAATCTGTCGACCGCCGCGAAGACGCTGGTCGGCGGACCGATATTCAGCACCGTGATCGTTTCCGGCTTGGACTTCGCCCCGGACGGGACGCTCTACGGCGTCGCGCTCCGCGGGACGGGCGCCGACGGGGGGCTTTTGCGCATCAACAAGACGAACGGTGCCGGCACCCTCCTGTCGATCCTGGGCCGGCTGAACCAGCAGGGAATCCGCTTCGCGCCGGCGATCGCGCTCGACCACGACCAGGACGGCGTCCACGACATCGTCGACTGCGCGCCGTTCGACCCGACCCAGCCGCCCGGGCTGACCTCCAATCTGGTATTCACCGACGCGCGCACCTTCACTTGGTCGCCCGCGCCCGGCGCTCGCTTCCACAACTCGTATCGCGGCACGATCACGGCGGTCCTGGGGACCCGGCTGCCCGGTAACGTCTTCGACCAGGTCTGCCTCGAAAGCGCTGACGCGCAGACCAACGGTGATCTCGTTTCGGCGGATGCCGCCTCGCCGCCGCTCGGGACCGCTTTCTACTATGTGACCGACGGCGAGAGCTGCGGCGAAGGGCCGCTCGGCAGCGATCCGGCCCATCCGATCCCAAACAACAGCCCCTGCCCGACGCCCCCTTAAGCCTCTTCCTGTCGTCAGGTTGGTCCCGCGAATTCTCCCTTCGACCCTTCGACCTGTCCCTTGACCCTGCGCGCTCACAGGGCCTACGATGAGCCGCTTCTATGACTTGCACCCGATGCGGCCGAACAGTCCGGGAGGGCGCCGCTGAGTGCGTCTCCTGCGGCGCTCGCCTCGCGAGCGACAACCCGACTATGACGGGTTGCGGGGCCGGGACCGGCGACCGGGACGGACCCGGCGGTGATCGCACCCTGACGACCGGCGGCTTCGCTGCGCCTGCCACCGGACCCTACACCGGCTCCCCCGGGGCGCGTCTCGCCCCGGGCACCCTGCTCGGCAAGCGCTACGAAATTCTCGCGGTCCTCGGCGAGGGCGGCATGGGGACGGTGTACAAGGCGCGGGATCTCGAGCTGGGGCGCCTCGTGGCGCTCAAGGTGATCCGGCCCGAGATGGCCTCACGCCCGGAGATTCTCGAGCGCTTCAAGCGCGAGATCCTGCTCGCCAGCCAGGTGACTCACAAGAACGTCCTGCGCATCCACGACTTCGGCGAGGCGGGCGACGTCCGGTTCATCTCGATGAACTACGTCGAGGGACCGAACCTCAAGACGCTCCTGGAGAAGGAGGGCCCGCTGCCTCTCGACCGCGGTCTCGCCCTGGCGCGGCAGATCGGCGAGGCGCTGCAGGCGGCGCACGACGCCGGCATCGTGCACCGCGACCTGAAGCCGCAGAACGTCCTGGTCGACGAGGAGGGGAACGCCTACATCGCCGATTTCGGCATCTCCCGCTCTCTGGCCGAGGGGGGCACGATGACCGAGACCGGCGCCGTCCTCGGCACGGTCGATTACATGTCGCCCGAGCAGGCGCGCGGCGAGACGCCGGACCACCGCGGCGACATCTACTCGTTCGGCGTCATGCTCTACGAGATGTTCACGGGCGCCCTCCCGTTCCGCGCCAGCAACGCGCTCTCCGTGATGATGAAGCGGCTGCATGAGGACGCCCCGGCGATGCGCCAGGCGCGACCGGAGCTGCCGGCCTGGCTCTCGGCGGTCGTGGCGCGGGCGCTGCGGCGCCGCCCGGAGGACCGCTACCAGAGCGCCGGGGAGCTCCTCCGCGACCTGGAGCGGCAGCGCGCCTCGCGGTCCTGGCGGCGCTTCGCCCGGCCCCGCTACCTCGTGCCCGCAGCGGCCCTCGCCCTGGCGCTGGTCGTCACGCTCCTGCCGGTGCGCATCCCCTGGCCTCCCTGGCGCTCGTCCGCGGTCGTGGCACCTCGCACCTCGCTCGTGCTGCTGGGATTCCAGAACGCCACAGGCGACCCGCGCTACGACTGGGTGCGCACCGGACTGCCGAGCCTCATCCGTTCCGAGCTCATCGAGGCGAAGGCGCTCCGACTGGTCGGTGAGGACCGGGCCCAGGAGGTGCTGGCGGCCCTCAAGCTCCCCGAGAACACCGTGCCGTCGCCCGACACCACGCGGCGGATCGCCGGACTCCTCGGCGCCGAGAACGTCCTGTCTGGCCGGCTCGTCCGGATTGCCGATCGGCTCCGGATCGACGCCAGCCTGCAGGCCGCTGGGGCCGCTCCCGTGGAGGGGAGCGCCGCCGCTGGACCCTCCGAAGTCATTCCGATCCTCGTCGAAGGGGAGGGCGACAAGGCGATTTTCGGGATGGTCGACGACCTGTCGCGACAGGTGCGGGATCGCCTCGGCGTCGGAGGCGGCCTGCTGGAGCGCCGGCGCGGAGCGACCGAGCTGTCGACGCGCTCCGTGGAGGCTCTTTCCCTCTACGGCGATGCCTTGGCCCTGTCCCGCTCGGGCAAGGATCTGGAAGCCCAGAAGCGGCTGGAGGATGCGCTGCAGAAGGACCCACAGTTCCACGTGGCCCAGGCCCTGCTTGCCGAGACCTACGACCGGCTCGGCCACGCGGACAAGGCAGTGGCCGAGGCGAACAAGGCGATCGCGGGGCTCGGGTCGGCCTCTCCTTACGAAGCGGCGCGCATCCGTGCGGTGCAGGCCCGACTGACCGGTAACACCCAGGAGGCGCTCATGGCGTACCGGCAGCTGTGCGAGGTGGCCCCGAACAGTGCCGAGGCGTCCTTCGACCTGGCGTCCGCCCAGGAGGACGCAGGTGACCTCGAAGCTGCCCTGAAGTCTCTTCTGCGTGTCATCGCCCTCGACCCCAAGCACCCGAGCGCACATTACGCCCTGGGCAGGGTGCACTTCAAGCTGGGGAAGGCTGCGGAGGCACTGCAAGACTTCAACACGGCCCTGG
>DAISWT010000277.1:0-4248 GCA_036826235.1 Acidobacteriota bacterium
CCTCCCGATCCCGTATCCCGGGACGCCGTTCTACGATCGCATGGAGAAGGAAGGGAGGATCCTGACCCGGGATTGGGACCGCTACCACTACGGCAGCGCGGTCATCCGGCCGAAGCTGATGACGCCGGAGATGGCCGAGCAGAAGTTCTGGGCCACCTACCGCGACTTCTTCAGCATGCGCTCGATCCTGCGCCGTTTCTTCCCGCCCGCCCCGCGCAATCTCAAGCTGCAGATGCATTACCTGACCGCCAACCTGATCTTCCGGAAGATGCAGCAGGCCGGCAGGCACCCGTACCTCTATTAACTCAATCCAGCGCCTCGAGGGGTGCCGGCGCCGCGGCGGCGGCGCTGCGCTCCAGGCTGCGGCGCGTCAGGGAGAGGACCGAGCGCTGCTTGATCTCGTTGAGACAGGCGAGGAGCGCGGGAACGCCGAGAACGGTGGCGCCGGGGAGGAAGGCGGCGGCGGCGACCAGGTTGATGGCGGTCATCCCCTGCCGGCCGCCCGGCCGGGCAATCTCCCGATAGTAGGCGCCGACGGCGCGGTAGACGTGCGACAGCAGGCTGGGGAACCCGATGCGCGCCGTCCTGTAGGTGCACTCGCCCTGCGCCACGCTCGCCAGCCAGGCTGCCGCCGTGTCACCGGGGGCGAGGGTGAAGGAGGACGCGACGTGGTCCGGGACGTGCGCGTCGCTCCCGGCCACGGCGGTCTTGCGCAGGCCCAGGGCGGCGGCGTAGCGCAGCATCGCCTCGGCAGCCTCGGCGTGGCCGGAGGGCATCGTGCTGTTCCCGGCCTCGAAGTGATCGAAGAGATCGAGGATCTCCTCGACGTAGGCGCGCGGCCGCTTCTGGAACCGGTACGACCAGAACGGGTGGTTGAGGACGTGCAGGAGGCCCTTGTGGCGCAGGTAGGCGACCAGCTCGCGGACGTCCCGCCGCAGGCGCTGCACCTCGCGGTGCGTCGCCTCGTCGAGGCCGAACACGTTGACGTGCAGTCGCTGGCCGCTGTCGGGGAGGAGCGTCTCGACCTCTTCGCCCACGATGATCTCCGAGGCTCTCTCCGGCCGCGCCTCGAGGAGCCGCAGGGCACCTTCGATGGAGTCGTGATCGGTGATCGCCACGAAGTCCATCCCCGCCGCCTTCGCACGGTCGAACACCTCGACCGGGTCCGAATTCGAGTCGCGCGCGCGCAGGACGCGGGCGTGCCGCCAGGACGAGAAACGGGTGTGGAGGTGGAGATCGCAGCGCCTGGGTGTCGTGATGGGGCGCGGACCGGCGGAGGCGTCGCTCACGGCCGGATGATCCCCTCCCCCCGCCTCGCCCAGCAACTTGCGGCCCCGGAACGGACGGCTGTGCCGTTATAATGCGCCCCATGTCCGAGGGGCCCACGCGGGCGCTCCACGACAGATTGCTGGCCACTCTCGCCGCTTCTCCGAAGAGGGACGTCGCCCACTTTCTGCCCGCGGCGCGCCCGTTCGACGTCGATAGCTTCGAGCGGCGCATCCTCGGGGCCGAGCGGCGGCTGGTGCGCGTCGGTGTCGCCTCCGGCCAGTCGGCCGCCATTCCCGACAGCGGCCAGCTCGTTCTGCTGTCGTGCCGGAACATCGACTCGTGCCTGGTGGCTCTCGCGACCCTATGGAAGCGCGGGTTCGTGCCGATCCTGGCGGACGCCGACCTGTCGCGCGATGAGCTCACCCAGATCGTCCGGGCGTTCCGCCCCGGCTACTGTCTGCTCGACCGGCGCGCCGATCCCGAGGGCTGGGACACCGAGAGCGCGGGCGACTCGCTCGCCGGGCTGCACGCCTGCTTCCCGGCGCGGCGCGCCCCCGGCGGACCGCCGCCACCGTCCGGCACGGCGGTCGTGCGCCTGACCTCCGGCAGCACCGGGCGCCCGCGCGGCGTGCTGGTAACGGCGGAGCAGCTCCTGGCCGACGCGCGCGGCATCGCCCGGACCGTCGGGTACCGCCCGAACGACACCCTGATTACCGCTATTCCGCTGACTCACGCGTACGGTTTCACGCACGTGCTGTTGATGCTGGTGCTGCAGGGGACCCGGCCCGTTCTCCTGGAGCAGCCGTTGCCGTCCGTGTTCCTCGAGGCGCTGTCCCTGCCCGGCCCTCTGGTCGTGCCGGGCACGCCCTACCTGTTCAGCCTCCTGCTGCAGGCGGCCGGGAAGAAGAAGTTCAAGGGGCTGCGTCTCAGTGTCTCGGCCGGGGCGCCGCTGCCGGCGGACCTGTCGCGCGCCTTCAAGGAGCGGACGGGCGTGCCGATCCGGACCTTCTACGGCGCCAGCGAGTGCGGTGGGATCGCCTACGACCGATCACGCGAGGGCGTCGTCCCGGACGGCTGCGTCGGCACGCCGCTCGACGGCGTGCACGTGAACGTGGTCCCGCAGCCCGGCCACGAGCCCGGCCCCGGGCGGGTGTGCGTCACGAGCGCGGCGGTGGCGCTCGGCTACGCCGCCGACAGAAGCCCCGACCTCGGTGACAGCCGCTTCCTGACCGCCGATCTCGGCCGGTTCGACGAGCAGGGCCGACTCCGCCTGCTGGGCCGGAACGACCGGATGATCAACGTCGGCGGGCGCAAGGTGAACCCCGTCGAGGTCGAGACGGTGTTGCGTGAAGTGCCGGGCGTGCGGCAGGCGGTGGTCTTCGGGGCGCCGGACCGGAACCGCGGCCAGGCGGTGTGCGCCTGCGTGGTCGCGGCGCGCGGCGTGACGCGCGAGGCGATCCTGGGCGCCTGCGCTCCGCGGCTGGCTCCGTTCAAAGTGCCTCGGCGCATCGAGTTCGTGGACAGCGTGCCGGTCAACGCGCGCGGCAAGACCGAGTACAGGTCGCTGGTCAGCCTCGTGGCGCGCCCGCCCGCGGCGCGTCCCACACTTCATAGAAATTAAACCACTGAGTCGGGTAGGCGCCGACGTACTTCTCGGTCAGCCGGGCGAACGCCTCGACCGCCGCGCGCACCCCCTCCTCGCCCGGCCCGACGCGCAGGGGGCCGTCGGCCACCAGGCGGTACCTGAAGTGGCCGCGGATCAGGACGCACACCACGAGAATGGGCGCGCCGCTGGCCTGCGCCAGGACGAAAGGACCGGCGGGGAGATCGACCGGCGCGCCGAACAGATCGGCGCGCCGCGTGAGCGGTCCGAACACCCGGTCTCCCTGGATGGCCACGATCTCGCCGCGCCGCAGCGCCAGGAGCAGCTCGAGTCCGTTCCACGCCGATTCGCCCGCTGGCACGACGCGTACGCCGATGCCCGCCCGCGCCGCCTTCTCGAAGCGCGCCCCCTCTGAATCCTCCGGCCGTATGACGACGTTGACCTTTCGGCCGAGGCCCGCCAGGTGCGCCAGTCCTATCTCCCAGTTCCCGAGATGCAGCGTCAGGACGATCAACCCCCGGCCCTCGGCCAGCAGGTCCTCGGTTCGGCGAGACTCCTTCTCGCTCCCCTCCACCCAGAGGCGCAGCCGCGCGGGATCCAGCCGCACCAGGTCGGTGTACCCCACCATGAACTTGCTGAAGTTGTAGAACAGCCGGAACGCCAGGAGGTGCGCCGCCAGGCCCGGGCGTCCGGTGACCTGCTTCATGTTGAGGCGGGCGGCCCGTCTCTCGCGCGGCATGGCCGCAAAGCAGATCAGCGACGTGACGAAATGGATGGGAGGCCGCAGCACGCGCGGCACCCTCGGCAGGACGCCGTGGATGAGGCGCCAGGAGAGGTCGCGGTTCCAGCCGTGCGTGTACCAGCGCGGCGGCGATGACCCACCGACGCGCGCCGTCCCCGGGGTGCCCGAGCGACCCAAGCTCCTACTCGGGCGCGAGCGTGATGTCGATGTGCAGGGACTCCTCGATCGCCTGGAGCCGCCGGCGCGGGGCTTCCGGGTCGGCCGAGCGCGGCAGGTCGAAACGCAGCTCCATCTCGTACAACGGGGTCCCCGAGGACGCCGCGGGCCTCAGGTGCGAGGTCAGCTCCAGGATGTTGCCGCCGGCGTCGGCGATCGCCCGGGCCGTGCGGGCCACGATGCCGGCCTTGTCCTCTCCCATCGTGCGCACCCGGTGTGGTCTCGCGCCCGGGGAAGACGCCGGCGCGGCCCCCGCCTCGACCGGTTTGATGAAGATGGTCATCCCCGTCTCGTACTCCAGGTGCTTGCAAGCCATGTGCAGGCGCTGGCCGAGGTCGTCCCCCTGCCCGGACAGGAGAACCATGGTGGCGAACTCGCTGCCCAGGTTGATCATGCTGCTGGTCTCGAGATTGCAGCC
>DAISWT010000278.1:0-4229 GCA_036826235.1 Acidobacteriota bacterium
TGCAGCACCTGGAGAGGTCCGAGTCCTCCGTGCGGGCGCTGCGGCGGCTCGTGGCCCACCTGCCCGGCTCGATCCACCTGGTCCTGGCGGGCCGCTCGCTCCCCGAGATCGGCCTCAAGACGATGCTGGCGGAGGGCGCCGCCACGCTGATCGAAGGCGACGATCTCCTGTTCACGCCCGAGGAGACCGGCACCCTGCTCCGCGACACCTTCGGCCTGGCGGCGCGGCCGGAGACGGTGGAAAGGCTGCACGCCCGGACGCGTGGATGGGTCACGGCCCTGCAGCTGCTGCGGCAGACGGCGCGGCTCGAGGCCAGCGCCGCCGACCTGCCCGAGGCGCTGTTTGCGCGCACCGAATCGGAGATCTTCGACTACTTCAGCGAAGAGGTCCTGGCCACCGAATCCGTGGAGATGCGCGAGTTCCTGCTGGGCTCCTGCCCGCCGTCGGCCATCGACCCCGAGGTCTGCGGCGAGGTCCTGAAGGGGCTCGACGTGCGCGGTCTTCTCGAGGGACTGGTGCGCCGGCACCTGTTCGTCTCCGCTCTGGAGAGCCGCGGCGCCTATTACACCTACGATCCGCTGTTCTTAGACTTCCTGCGCCGCAAGCTCCGGGCGGCGCGCGGCCCCGAGGGAACGAGTGCGCTCGATCGGCGCTACGGGCGCGCGTTCGCGCGCCGCGGCGATTTCGCCCAGGCGCTGGCGCACTTCCTGGCGGCCGAGAGCATGAAGGAGATCGCCGACCTGCTGCAGCGTCACGGCGAGACCCTGCTGCGCGCCGGTATGCCGGGAGCGGTGCGCGAGGCGGCCCTGTTCCTCGCCGGGCGGGGCGCGCGGCCGCCGATCGCCGCCGCGCTCCTGGGTGAAGCGTGCCGGCTGGCGGGGGACCACGCCGCCGCCGTGGGTCACTTCGAAGCGGCGCTGGCGGCGCGCGGCGAAGCGGCCGGGCGGATCACCGGCGACGCCCGCGCCGCGGCGCTCCAGGGTCTGGCCTATTCCCTCGTGAAAGTCGGCGAGGTGGCGCGCGCGGAACAGACGGCGCTGAAGGCCCTGGCGGAAATCGAGAATGGGGACGCCGCCCTGCGGGCCCGCGTCCTGAACACGCTGGCGATCGTCCGCTACCGGCAGGATCGCGCCGCCGAGGCGCTCGCCCTCTGGCAGGATGCCCTGGGCCGCGCCCGGGAGGCGGGCGACGACCATCTCATCCTGATGATCGCCCACAACCTCGGCCTGCCGCACGCCATGGCAGGCGATTTTCTGCGCGCCTCCGAGTGCTTCCGCATCCTGACGAGCCCGGAGAACCCGCGTCTCGGTCCGGAGGAGGGCGCCGCCTACCTGAATCTGGCGCGCATCGCGACGCGACGCGGCGAATACAGCCGCGCCGCCTCGCTGCTCGGCGACGCGCGCGAGATCGCCCAGAAGTGGCGGATTCAGGGGCTGCTCGCCGACGTCCTGGAGGAGGAAGGAAACCTGGACCGCGAGCGCGGCGATCTGAAGACTGCCGGCGAGCGCTACGCCCGGGCCCAGGCCCTGCTGACGGAGCTGGGGCGGCTCGACCTGCTCGACGGTCTGGCGGAGGAGGAGGCGATCCTGGCGGCGCTGCGCGGCAACCACGGCGAGGCGGAGACCCTGGCCGCGGGGGCCGCGAAGCGCCGCCGGGCCGCCGGCGATGCCGAGGGCACGGCCCTCGCTCTCCTGGCGCTGGGCGAGGTGCGCGTGCGAGCCCACGCCGCGCCGCGGGCGGCCAGGGCGCTGGCGGAGGCGGCGGCATTTTTCTCCTCGACCGGCCGCGCCCACCACGAGTGCGAGGCCCGTCTGTGGCTCGCCCTGGCCCGTCACCTGGAGCGCGACCGCCGTCGCGCGGTGGCGCAGGGCCTCCAGGCCCTGGAGATCGCGGGCCGTCACGATTACCGGGCGGCGGTCCTGCGGGTCGCCGCCCTCGACACCGGGTTCCGCAGTCTTCTGGCGTCGCTGGCGGACGCGCCGACCTACCTCCTGGAAGCGCCGTCCTCCGGGGCGCCGGACGTCGCCGCGCCGCCTGGCCGGGGCGGGACCGGGGTGGAGGCGGTCCCCGGGCGGGCCGCCGACCTGACGGTGCGGCTCCTGGGGCCGATCGAGGTGTACCGGGACGCGCAGCGCAAGATCCCGACGCAGGCCCGGACGAACCGGCGCGCCATCCAGGCGTTCTGCTACCTGGCGGTGGCCCCCGATCACCGCGCCACGCGGGACTGTCTCGCCGACGCCCTGTGGGTGGATGTCCGGCCGTCGGTGATCGAGCGGAATTTCCATCCGACGATCTCCAATCTGCGCCGGCTCCTCAACCACGGCCACAACGTCCCGAGGAACTTCATTCAATGCGAGCGCGGGGCCTATCTCCTGAACCCGGCGTACCGCTATGACATCGACCTGGAGGCCTTCGAAGAGCGCGTGCGCTCGGCGCGAAGCAAGGCGTCGCGGCAGGACACGACCGGCGCCCTGGCCGACTATGACGCGGCCTTCGCGCTGTACCGCGGTCCGCTAATGGAGGAGGAGTACGACGACTGGATCGAGGCGCCGCGGGCGCGCTACGAGAGCCTGTACCTCGCCGCCCTGGGCGAGGCGGGCGATCTCCATCTGCAGAACGGCGACGCCGAGGCGGAGGCGGCCTGCCTCCGGACGCTGGTCGAGCGGCATCCGTTCGACGAACAGGCGTCGCGCCGCCTGATGCGGGCGCTCGGGGCGCTCGGCAATCGCGCGGGCATCGACAAGGAGTTCACCCGGCTGCGACAGGCCCTCGCCGACGAGCGGGGCGCGGGGCCTCAACTCGAGTCGCGCCACGCCTACGACGCGGCGCTGGAAGCGGCGGCGGCACCGGGCAAGGCAGAGCCCGCGGCCGGGCGGCCGGCGCGGCGCGCGCTCCGCCGGCGCGCGGACGTCGCCAGCACCTGAGCGTGGTGGGGGGGACCATGAGACTTCGAACGCGAATTTTCGAGAAGACGGCCCGGCCGCTGATCGCGGCGATGATCCTCGCTTGCCTCCTTCTGTTCCCGGGGTTCGTCGGCGCTCCCGCCCTGGCAGGACCCTACGTCACCGACACTTCCGGTCTGCGCTGGAACGACGTCGGCGGTCTGCGTTGGGACGAGGTCGGAGGGCTGCGCTGGAACGATCTCGGCGGCCTCCGCTGGAACGAGGTCGGGGGGCTCCGCTGGAGCGACGTCGGCGGCCTGCTGTTCAGCGACGCGACCGGCCTGAGCTGGAACGACCCCGGTGGGCTGCGCTGGAACGACGTCGGAGCCTTGCTGTTCGACGGCGCCCTGCAGACCGGCGAGGCGGACATCGATCTCGAACTCCTGAGCCAGTTGTCGTTCCTGCCCGACACGTCCTGGCTCAACGTCATCGTCACCTACCGGGCGGCGCCGACGGCGTCCGACCTGCTCGATCTCCAGGCCCTGGGGATCCCGGGCGGCACCATCTTCCGCCAACTGCCGATGGTCGTGGTCAACGCCACGCGCGATCAGATCGTGCGTATCGCCGCCCTGCCGGCGGTCCGTTCGGTGTTCGCCAACCGCACCCTGTCGTTCTTCGACGCCGACAGCCGGGCGCTCATCGGGGTCGACGAGGTGGAGGCCGATCTGTCGTTGCCGCGGCCGCTCGGCCTGCCGCTGTCGGGAGCGGGCGTGACCATCGCCGTTCTCGACACCGGCGTGGACGCGACGCATCCCGATCTGCCGTTCGGAAGCAAAGTCGTCGGCAACGTGCGTCTGGCCCCCGCGCTCAGTGGCGGGCTCGGTTTCACGTACCCGCTGAGCGTGGAGGGTCTGCCGGACACGGATCTGCTCCTGGGTCACGGGACGTTCGTCGCCTCGGTGGCGGCGGGGACCGGGCAGGCGAGCGGCGGAACGTACCGGGGCGTGGCGCCCGGGGCCTCGATCCTGGGGTTGTCGGCGGGAGACCTGTTCATCGTGAACGTGCTGGAGGGGTTCGATTATATTCTTCAAAACGCCGCGCGCGACCACGTGCGCGTGGTGAACTGCTCGTGGGGCACCCAGGGCTGGTTCGATCCCGACGACCCCGTGAACATCGCCACGCGACTGGTGCACGACGCCGGGATCACGGTGATCTTCGCCGCCGGCAACCAGGGGCCTTCTCCCGACTCGCTGAACCCGTACGCCGTGGCGCCGTGGGTGATCGGCGTCGGCTCGTCGCGCAAGGACGCCCGCCTGTCGCGCTTCTCCTCGCGCGGCATCTTCGAGG
>DAISWT010000279.1:0-4228 GCA_036826235.1 Acidobacteriota bacterium
CCGGTAAGGGTGAAACGGTGGGGTAAGAGCCCACCAGTGCCCCGGGTGACCGGGGTAGCTCGGCAAACCCCGCAAGGAGCAAGGCCAAATAGGGGAGCGCTCGCGGGTGGCCCGCCCGTCAGCTCCCGGGTAGGTCGCTTGGCCCCCGGGCCGGGGACGATGTCGGCCGCACCCTCAGGGGCGCGGTCGCGCGCTCCCGCCGGGTCCGGGACGCCGCCCCCGCGGGTGACCGCGGGGGTAGAGGAATGACCATCGGCCGCCGGAAACGGCGGCAACAGGATTCGGCTTACGGATCACTCCGGCCCATCCTCCCGAGACCGCGAGCCGTCATCGTGGCCGGCCCGCGGCGTCCGAACCTGCTCCAGGTGGCTGGCGTGAGATCGCGCCTGGAGCGGGAGCTTGTCCGTCTGCGGCCCGCCGTCGAGAAGCTCAGCCGCGCGCTCCACCGGCGCGCCGAGCTGAGCCTGGAGGAGACCGATTCCGCCCTCCTGCTGACGCGCTTCCTCGAGAAGGAAGGGTTCCGGGTGAAGCGACGGGTGGCCGGGCTGCCGACCGCCTTCGTGGCACGCAAGAAGCTGGGGAGGGGCGGGCCGCGCATCGCTCTCCTGGCGGAGTACGACGCCCTGCCCGGGATCGGCCACGCCTGCGGGCACAACCTGATCGGCGCGGCCGGCGCGGGCGCCGGCGCCGCCCTCGGGCGCGCCCTCGACGGAGCGCCCGGCGAGATTCTGGTCATCGGCACGCCGGCCGAGGAGACCATCGGCGGCAAGGTCCTGATGACCGAGCGCGGCGTCTTCCGCGGAGTCGATTGCGCTCTGATGTTCCACCCCTCGACGGAGAACCGCGTCTACACCACGTCGCTCGCCTGTCACTCGCTGCAGGTGACTTTCCACGGGCGCTCGGCGCACGCCGTCGCCTCTCCGGAGAAGGGGATCAACGCCCTCGAGGCGCTCATCCGGCTGTTCGTCGACCTGCACCGCCTGCGGCACCATCTGCCGCGCGAGGTGCGCATGCCGGGCGTCATCATCGAAGGCGGCAAGCGGGCGAACGTCGTCCCGGAGCGCGCCGTCGGGCGGTTCACGCTGAGGGCGCGCGATCTGACGACGCTGGCGCGGGTCGAGGCGATCTTCCGCCGCTCGGCGCGCGACGCGGCGCGGGCCGTCGGCGCGCGCTGCTCCATCCGCTCGCTCGATCATCCCTACGCGGAGATGGTCACCAATCGGGTG
Source organism: Acidobacteriota bacterium (assembly GCA_036826235.1). Classification (GTDB taxonomy): domain Bacteria; phylum Acidobacteriota; class Polarisedimenticolia; order Gp22-AA2; family Gp22-AA2; genus Gp22-AA3. Next base: position 1,227 of record DAISWT010000279.1, read on the forward strand.
CTGGCCGACCTGTTCAAGTCGGAGCTCCGCCGTCTCGGCCGGCGCACCGTCGACACTCCCCGGAAGAAGATGGGGTCGCTCGACATGGGGAACGTCAGCCAGGCGGTGCCGTCGATCCATCCTTACGTCGCCATCGCGCCGCGCAGCGTCCCGCTGCACTCGCGGGGGTTCGCGCGCCTCGCCGGGGGTCGCCGCGGACGCGCGGGACTGCGGGTGGCGACCCGGGCCCTCGCCCTGGTGGGACTCCGGGTCCTGTGCGATGGCCACGCCCTCGCTCGGGCTCGGATGGAGTTCAGGTCCTTCCGGCGGAACGCCGGTTCGAGACGGCGGCGCCCGTGAGGACGATCCTGCCGCCGCCGATCTCACCGGGCGATCGAATCGGGATCAGCGCTCCGGGCGGGCCGGTCCGCCGCGAGGCGCTCGAGAGCGGCATGGCCTATCTGAGAGCGCGCGGCTTCGAGGCGGTGCCGGGCGGCCACCTCGCCAACCGGCGCGCCTATCTCGCCGGCACAGACCGCGAGCGCCTGGAGGACCTCAATCGGTTCATCGCCGATCCGACGATCCGCGCGATCTGGTTCGCGCGGGGCGGGTACGGCAGCGCGCGCATCGTGGCGGGCGTCGACTTCGACTCGCTGCGCCGGAATCCCAAGGCCCTGATCGGATACAGCGACGTGACCGTGCTGCAATCGGCCGCCTTCAGGAAGGCGCGCCTGGCGAGCTGGCACGGACCCCTGGTGTCGGAGCTCGGGAACCCGGAGAGCTTCGACGAGACCTCGCTGTGGGGTGCGCTGACCGGTGCAGCGGCCCCGCCGGCCTACTCCCTGCCACCGTCGTCCGTCGTGCGCGCCGGCGCCGGCGCAGGGCCTCTCGTCGGTGGCTGCCTGTCGCTTCTGTCGAGCCTGGTCGGGACGCCCTACGAAGCCTCGACCGACGGCGCGATCCTGTTCTGGGAGGAAGTCAACGAGGAGCCTTTCCGGATCGACCGTATGCTCGGACACCTGCGTCTCGCCGGCCGGCTTGCGGGGCTGCGCGGCATGGTGGTCGGTCGTCTGGTCGGTTGCGACGGCAGGGATCCGGAGAACAACCCGACGCTGCGCGACATCCTGGAAACCCACCTGGCAGGCACGAGCTTCCCGGTAGTGATCGATTTTCCCGCGGGACATTGCCCCGGGAAGACCACCCTGCCGATCGGCCGCTCGGTGCGGCTCGACACGCCCGCCGGACGGCTCTCCCTCGAGGGCGACGGGTAGCCGCGGGTGCTAGCGGACCGAGAACGGGATTTCGCGCTTCAGCTCCTTGCCACCGACCTTGTCGACGATCTGCATGGCCATCTTGAATTCGGCCGGCAGTTTCTGGTTGGGGGCGAGAAGATCCTTCAGCGCAATGGAGTACAGATCGACCTGGCCGTTGAGCGTGCGGACGAGCGGCGGGCGATAGCGCTTCCACGTGCCGTCGTCCTGCCTGTAGTAGAAGGTGACCGTCGATTCGAGGCTCGGCTTGCCGGTGGAGGGATCGGGCGCCGGGTTGTAGAACTGGCAGTAGAAGTTCAGGGCTTCGTCCTTGGAGAGCACCGCAGCCGCCCGTGGCACGAGCCGGAACGATCCCAGAACGTAGGGTCCCGCGCCGCGCTCCTTCTCGTCGGGCCCCATGCCGGCGTCCAGGTGGTTGAAGCCCGAGAGCAGCGCGACGCTGCTCATCTGCAATTCACCTTTGTTCCGGAAGTCGGGGATCTCGATCGTCCTGACGAGTGTCCCCTTCTGCCCGGGGACGACCTTGTCCTCGACCACGATGGCGATCTTGTAGCTGCCGGGCGACAGGTTGTGGCGCGCCTGGTAGACGAAGCTGCCGGGCGGCGACTCCGCCAGCGCGGCGGGCACGAACGGCAGGTCGCCCGTCAGATTCACCGGCTTGCCGCCCGCGGCGGGCTCGAGACGCGCGAACGGATGCAGGGCGACATCGCCGCTGCCGTGGGCGGCGTCGCGCGGCGCCTCGACGGTGATGGCGGCGAGAGTCGTGCCGTCCACCGCGGCGTAGTAGTCGAAGCTCGCCTGGAACGACACGTCGGTCGGACCCGCACCCTTGGCCAGCAGGTCCTGCAGGATCGGGATTTGCCGCTGGCTCTCGGGCGTCAGGTCTTCTTCCGGCTTGCGCGTCGGGCCCACGGGAACTTCGGGCGCCCCTTCCGCGACCACCGGGCCCGGGATCTTCCAGCCGATGCCGAGCGTCTCCGGGTGGGCTTTGACGTAGTCCTCGAGCCTCTTGCGATCGAGCAGCAGGGAGGAGGTCATACCCTGGGCGAACGTCAGGTCGAACTTCTCCTTGATGCCGGTGACCTCGTTCGGCTCGTAGTGCCAGATGGTGCGGCCGCGGATGTCGGTGATCGGTTTGTTGGCGGGCGGACCGAGCATGAGGAAGACGCGCCCCATGTCGGTGATACATCCGGAATTCGCTTTCGAGGTGAAACTCTTGTCGGCCTCCTCGACCTTCTTCCAGAATATCGCCTCGTACTCGTTCTCCGGCGTGCCGGGTGTGGGGTCGCGCTTTTCCCAGAACGACTTGGCGAAGGCGGCGCGCTCCTCGTCCGTGTGCAGCTTCTTCCAGTCCTTCTCCTCATCGTCCGTCATGATCCATTTGACCGGGCCCTTGGCCCAGTCCTTGTTGGGAGTCTTCCAGTCCGGCGGACCGGCGCCCAGGGCCAGGAAGGCGGCCACCAGAAGCGGCGCGATCGGGGAGCGGCGGATCGTCATGTTCACCTCATGTGAACTCGAGTATCACTTCCCGGTCCGGAAGGGCGAGGATTATACCGGCGGGTCGCTGGGCCGTCAAACGCACGCCGACACCGGGTGCCTGACCCGGTATCAGGAGCGGCCGGGCGCCCGGGGCTGCCGGCGAAGACCCCGGCTCTTTATAATGCGCCGTGCGGAGTCCTCGGCATGCGTAATCTCAAGATGGTCGTGGCCTACGTCGGGACGCGTTACGCCGGCTGGCAGCTGCAGCCCGGT
>DAISWT010000280.1:0-4221 GCA_036826235.1 Acidobacteriota bacterium
GAGGAGGTGTCCTGGTCGCGCTCCGCGATCGCCGTGAGCATCAGTCCCTTCTGGCGCGCCACCTCCTCCTCGGGAAAGGTCGGTTCCGCGGCCAGGATGCGCAGGCGCTCCAGGATGCCGGGGAGGTGCTGCGACAGCAGCCGGAACTCCACTTCCAGGGTGTCCCGCCGCGCGGCGGCGGAGTAGGAGACCCCGAGATCGTCGAAGTAGCCGGCAATCTCCCCGGCCGACAGGGCCCCGGCGCCGCGGTCCAGGAGATCGGCGGCCAGCGCGGCGGTCCCCTCCTGGCCCGGCGGGTCGAAGGCGGCACCCGCCTCCAGGACGAGCCGCACCGCGATGGATCTCGCAGCGCGATTCTCGCGGGCGATGATGACCAGGCCGTTGCCCAGGGCAGTGCGGGCCGCATTCATCGTGTCGGTCCGCCCGGGGCCGCGGTGGCGACGGCCGAAGGACCGGGGACCAGGGTGCCCACGGTCCGGCGGTCCGGTGCCAGCCGGGCGCGGGCCAGTCTGGCGACATCCGCGGCGCCGACGGCGGCGACCCGGCGCGGCAGGTCGAGGAACAGCGCGTGACCGCCGATGGTCTCGAAGAACCCGAGCTGATGGGCGGCGTCCGTGGTGCTCTCCGACTCCAGCGCGTAGCGCGCCAGGAACTGGTTCCTGGCGCGCTCCAGGTCGCGGGGCTGGAGATCGCCCCGCGCCAGGCGATCAATCTCCGTGTCCAGCGCCGCCTCGATCCGGACGGACTCGATGCCCTGCTTGACGGTCACGACGATCCGGTAAAGATAAGGATGGCGGGTCGGGACGACCGAGGTGGAAACCTCGCTCGCCAGGTCGCCCTCGACGAGGGCGCGGTACAGGCGCGACGATTTGACCGGCCCGCGGCCGTCGTGCCCGCCCCAGGCGTTGACCGTCGGCCCGCCGGCAAGTATCCCGTCCAGCAGAAGGAGCGTCGCGAAGTCGGGGTCCGCCGCGGCCGGCGCGTGAAACGCGACGTCGAGATAGGCCGCCCCCGACGGCCGGCGCAGCGTCAGGCGCCGCTCGCCGCCCTGGGGCGGCTCCTGCGTCCGCACCTGCGGCGGATCGGCGCCGGCGCGAATCTTCCCGAAGTGGCGCCGGACTAGATTGAGAGCCCTGGGCGTGTCGAAATCACCCGCCACCACAAGAATCGAGTTGTTCGGGACGTAGTACCGGCGGTAGTGGGCGTACAGGTCGTCGCGCGTGATCGCCCGCAGGTCCGACAGGTACCCGATGGTCGGCCAGCGGTAGGGATGAGCCTGCAGCGCGGTCCCGGTGACCTCCTTGTCCAGATAGGTGCGCGGGTCGTTCTCGCTCCCCTGGAGCTCGGAGATGACGACGGTCCTTTCGCGATCGACCTCGGTTCTGGAGTACAGGCACTCGGTCATGCGCGACGCCTCGAGGCGCAGCATCGCCTCCAGGGCGTCGCTCTGCACCGTCTCGAAATACGAGGTCACGTCCAGCCAGGTGTACCCGTTCCAGGTGCCGCCGGCGAGCTCGACCAGACGCGTCACGTCATCCTTGCGGATCGATCGCGTCCCCTTGAAATTCATGTGCTCGACCCAGTGGGAGATCCCGGTGATTCCGGGCCGCTCGTCGCGCGACCCGACCCGGTACCAGCACCAGACGGAGACCACCGGCGCGTGTCGCATCTCGCGCAGGATGACCGTGAGGCCGTTGGGCAGCCGCGTCGCCTTGATCCAGGCTCGGGCACGGGGGCGGATCACGCGCGTTTCTCCCGCACCGTTGGGGCACTGAAGGCCGCAGCCATCCCGGCCCGGCGGGAGAGCGACGCGGCGTGCAACGTCAGCGCCAGGTAGACGCAGGCGCCGAGAAGGAGGGTCGCCCGCACATCGATCGAGGTGAGGAGGCCGCACAGGACCGGGCCGAGCGCTCCCCCGAGCATGGCGGCGCTCGAGAGGATGCTGTAGGCGGTGGCGCGCGCGTTCGGCGGGATGAGGTGGCCGCCGAGGGTGTAGACCAGGGTCATGGCGCCTCCGACCGCGAGACCCAGGATGACGCGCAGGAGCGCGAACGCCGTGATCGATCGGCAGAGGGCCATCGGCGCGATAGCAACGGTGCTTCCCGCCAGACTGAGACGCAGGAGAGGAATGGGCGATGCGCGGGAGGCCCTGCGACCGATGGCGTAGGCCGACGCCGCGCTCGCCAGAGCGCCGGCCGACACCACGATCCCCGTGAGCGCCTCGGCGCCGTCGCGCCCGACCGCCAGGCCGGAGACGAACAGCGGCACGACCAGGAACAGCGAGCGGTCGACCATGTTGATCAGAAAGAGCTGGGGAAGGAGGTGGATGAACAGCGGCCGGCGGAGAATGTCGCGGAACGACGGCGTGGCGCGAGGCGCGCCGGCCGCCGCGGCGGGCGTCCCGGACATCACGGCCCGGACCCCGGCGGTGACGGGTCCTTCCTGCGGGACCACGACCATTCCCGATCCTGCCGGCTCGATCTCCGGCCCCGTGTCGCGGTACAGCGCCAGCACGAAGAAGAACGCCGTGGAGCACAGGGCGGAGGTGACCAGGAACGCGCTGCGGATGCCGATCGCGTGCGCCAGGAGCCCCCCGAACAGCGGGCCGATCGCCGTGCTCAGGATCTGGGTCGCCTGCAGCACGCCGACGGCCCGTCCGATCCGCTCGCGCGGACAGCCGTGCGTCACGAGCGCAACCGACATCGTGCCGAAGCCGGAGAACAGACCGAGGAGGACGCGCAGGCCGAGCATCTGCCAGACGTTCGTCACGAAATACATCAGCCCCCAGTGCGCGGCAATCGCGAACAGAATGCGCTGCACCATGATCTTCATGCCGACGTGATCCGCCAGGCGACCCCACCAGGGCCCGAGGATCGAGGCCAGAAGCGGGGTGATGGTGAGCAGGACCCCGGACCAGAGGGCGATGCGCCGCATCTCGTGGATGCCCAGAGTCTGGATGTAGAAGGGCAGAAACGGGGTGACCAGCGTGAAGCCCAGGAACACCATCGCCGCCGCGATAGTGACCGCAACCTGGTTGCGGCGCCACGGCTCGCGCGGAAGAAGCGCATGCGTTCGCAAGGGACCGGCCGACGACTCGCTCAACGGGCTCCTGGGGTGCCCCCCGATGACCGGGCTGGCTCCCTGATCCGCGGGCCGGGGTCTGGGGCCCGGAACGATGCGAGGTCCGCGCATAGTAATACACGCGTGTCGGGTGGGGCAACCGGCATCGGGAATCCACATGCCTTACAATGACGCTCTTTCGGGAGCCTGCCGGGTGCCTGCATCGATCTCGATCCCCGCGCCAGCCGGATCCGGGTACGCGCCACTGGTCGAGGTGAGCCGGGGCGGTCTGGTCGAGTCAGTCCACTTTGGAGCGATCGCCGCCGTCGATTCCCGGGGACGACTGATCGGATCGGCGGGCGATACGAGGACGCTCGTGGTCCTCCGCTCGACCGCCAAGCCGGCGCAGGTTCTCCCGCTGCTCGACTCGGGCGCGGCCGAGCGCTTCCGGTTCAACGACGCGGAGATCGCCGTCATGGCCGGATCGCACGGCGGCGAGCCGTTTCACGTGCGGGCGGTCCTCTCCATCCTGAAGAAGATCGGCCTGGACGAGACGGCCCTGCAGTGCGGTGCCCATCCCCCGTACCACCGGCCGTCCGCGCGCGCGCTGCGCCGGCGGGGCCGGAAGCCGACCGCGGTGCACAACAATTGCTCCGGCAAGCACGCCGGGATGCTCGCCCTGGCGGTCCATCTCGGTGCCCCGATCGCGGCCTATCTGGAGCCCGCGCACCCGGTTCAGGCGAGCATCCGGGCGCGCCTCGAGGCGCTGGCCGGCCTGGATCGGGGTTCCGTCCGGATGGCGACCGACGGCTGCTCCGCCCCGACCTTCGGCATGCCGCTGCGCAACCTGGCCCTTCTGTTCGCCCGGCTGGTGTCGGGGAGCGACGCCGCGGGCGGTCCCGATCAATCGGCACGCCGGGTGGTCGAGGCGATGCGGCGGCACCCGGAGATGGTCGCCGGCACGGATCGTCTGTGCACGGAGCTGATGCGCGCGGGACGCGCTGGTCTGATCGCCAAGATCGGAGCGGAGGGCATGTACGGCCTTGCCTTCATGCAGGACGGCACCGGCGCCGGCGTGGCCATCAAGATCGCCGACGGCGAGGGGCAGAGGGCCCGTTTCAGCGCCGCCCTCGAAGCGCTCAGACAGCTCGGAGTCCTCGC
>DAISWT010000281.1:0-4205 GCA_036826235.1 Acidobacteriota bacterium
GGGTCGTGACGCTGACTGCCGGCGTGGTGCTGCGGCTGACCGTGCTCGGGGCGGCCGCCGCCATTGCCGCGCTCGTCCTGTTCTTCCGCCGCCTCTGACACCCGCCCGATGCCCACCCCCGCCCTCGTGCTGGTCTCCGCCTCGCCGCGCCGCGCGCACCTGCTCCGCCTGGCCGGCCTGGACTTCACGGTGCGCCCATCGGAGATCGAGGAGGCGCGTCTTCCCGGGGAGCCGCCCGGCGTCATGGCGGAGCGCCTGGCGGTGCTCAAGGCGAGGGCCCTGCCGCACTCCGGCCCCCCGGCCCTGGCGATCGCCGCCGACACGATCGTCACCATCGACGACGTGGTCCTGGGCAAGCCACTCGACCCAGGGGATGCCCGGCGCATGCTCGGACTCCTCGCCGGCCGCACTCACGAGGTGATCACGGCGCTGGCGCTGCGCACCCTGCCGGAGGACACGATCACGAGCGAGCGCTCTCGGTCGCGTGTCACGTTCGCGCCGATGTCGGGGGACGAGATCGACTGGTACGTCCGCACGCGTGAAGGAATGGACAAGGCCGGCGCCTATGCGCTGCAGGGCATCGGCGCCCTGTTCATCCAATCCATCGAAGGAAGTTACACGAACGTGATCGGCCTGCCGCTCGAGCGCCTCTACCCGCACCTGCGCCGGTTCGGCCTGCTCCCGTCGTCGCCCGTGAGCGGCGCCTGACGATCCGCGTCCCCCGCGACCGGCGTCCCCCCCGTCGTGACTCTGACGCCAGCCGGCCCTTGCCGATGCAGGCCCCGCCAACCTAGATTTTCAACGGCCCCTGCGGACAAAGGAGCTCGCGACACGTCATGGAATCGGCGGTCCTGGAAGCCTACGAGAAGCTGATCACCGTCAGCATCAACGGCAAGGACTACGAGGTGCCGGAGAACAACACGCTCCTGCGCGTCCTGCAGTTCATGAATCTCGAGCTGGCCTACAGCAAGTACTGCTGGAACGGCGACTGCCGCAACTGCGCCTTCCGCTATGTCTCCCGCAAGACGGGCAACGAGGTCGAAGCCCTCGGCTGCCAGATGCGCTGTTTCCCCAACATGGTCATCAAGCGTCTCCCCGAGGGCGTGGACCTGAACTAGCGGGCGGGGTCCAGCGCAGAACGGGGTTGCGGGCGGCGCCCACCTCGTCCAGGCGCCGCACCGGCGTGGTGTGCGGCGCCGTGCGGACCAGCGCCGGATCGCGGCGGGCCTCCTCGCTGATGCGGCGCATGGCGTCGACGAAGGCGTCGAGCTCCTCGCGGCTCTCGCTCTCCGTCGGCTCGATCATCATCGCCCCCTTGACGATCAGCGGGAAATAGATCGTCGGCGGATGGAAGCCGTAGTCCATCAGGCGCTTGGCGATGTCGAGCGTGTGCACGCCCGTGTCCTCGAGATGGCGATCCGAGAGCACGATCTCGTGGAGCGACGGCTCGCTGTACGGCAGGTGGTACACGTCCTCCAGTCTGCGACGGATGTAGTTGGCGTTGAGAACGGCGGTCTCGGACATGCGCCGGAGCCCGTCGGGCCCCAGCGCCAGGATGTAGGCATAGGCGCGCACGAACATTCCGAAATTGCCGTAGAACGAGCGGACCTTGCCGATGCTCTTCGGGCGGTCGTGCTCGAGGCGAAGGGCCGGGCCTTCTCTTTCGACTGTCGGGATCGGAAGGTACGGCTCGAGAGGGCGCCGGACTCCCACCGGCCCCGCCCCCGGCCCTCCCCCGCCGTGGGGGGTCGAGAAGGGCTTGTGCAGGTTGACGTGATGCAGGTCCACGCCCATGTCGCCGGGGCGCGCCACGCCGACGACGGCGTTCAGGTTCGCGCCGTCCATGTACAGGAGCGCGCCCTTCGCATGGACCGCCTGCGCGATCTCCCGGATCTCCGTTTCGAAGACGCCGAGCGTGTTCGGGTTGGTCAGCATCAGGAGGGCGACGTCCTCCGACATGCGGCGACGCAGCGCCGTCAGATCGACGCAGCCGCGCTCGTTGGAGGCCATCTGCTCGACCCGGTACCCCGCGATATGGGCGCTGGCCGGGTTGGTACCGTGCGCCGAGTCGGGGATCAGGACGACCTGACGCGGGTTGCCGCGCTCGCGGTGGTAGGCGCGGACCATCATGATCGCGGTCAGCTCTCCCTGGGCTCCGGCGGCCGGCTGCAGGGTGAAGCGATCCATGCCGCAGATCGCGCACAGAGCGCGCTCCAGGTCGTGCATCAGCCGCAGGCAGCCTTGCGCGGCGAACTCGGGGAGCTGCGGGTGCGCCTCGGCGAACCCGGGGAGGCGCGCGACCTTCTCGTTGATCTTCGGGTTGTACTTCATAGTGCAGGAGCCGAGCGGGTAGAGCCCGAGGTCGATGGCGTAGTTGAGACGGGACAGGCGCGTATAGTGGCGCGCCACCTCGACTTCGCTCAGCTCCGGGAACCCCTCGATCTCGGCGCGGGTGTAGGGCGCGCCGAGGTCGAGGCGCTCGGGCTGCGGCACGTCGAGCGGGGGCAGGGCGAAGCCGCGCCGTCCGGGTCTCGACACCTCGAACAGGAGCTTCTCCGGGGACTTCAGGTTGCGCGCCTCCATCAGGCGAGCCTCCCGAGCTCCTCCGCCAGCCGGTCGATCTCGGCGCGCGGGTTCGTCTCGGTGACGCAGACCAGCAGATCGCGCTCCATGCCGGTAAAGTAGCGCGACAGCGGGATTCCCGGAATCAGACCGCGGTCGGCGACGGCGCGCATCGCCTGCTCGGCGGGAACGGGCAGGCGGACGGTGAACTCGTTGAACACCGGCGCGGAATAGGGCAGCCCGCAGCCGCGCGCGGCCCCGAGGGTCTTCTGCGCGTACGCGGCCCGCGCGTGGTTGTGCACGGCCAGCTCGCGCAGGCCCTTTTGGCCCATCACCGCCAGGAAGATCGAGGCCATCAGGGCGCACAGCCCCTCGTTGGTGCAGATGTTCGAGGTCGCCTTCTCGCGCCGGATGTGCTGCTCGCGGGTCGACAGCGTCAGGACATAACCGCGACGACCGTCCACGTCACGGGTCTCGCCGGCGATGCGCCCCGGCATGTTGCGCAAGAACGCCTGGCGCGCCGCCAGGAATCCGAGATAGGGGCCGCCGTAGGACAGGGGGACGCCGAACGAGTGTCCCTCCCCCACCACGATGTCGGCCCCCTGCCGCCCCGGTCCCTTCAACAGGCCGAGGGAGATCGGCTCGGTGACCGTCACGATCAGGTGCGCCTTGGCCTCCCGGGCCACGACCGCGAGCGCCTCGACGTCCTCCAGGCAGCCGAAGAAATTGGGCTGCTGGATCACCAGGGAGCCGGCCTGGCCTTCGTGGAGGGCCCGGCGTGCGGCCTCCGGGTCGGCGGTGCCGTCGGGACGGGCCCCGAAGGTCGTCAGACCGACGTCCAGGTTCTCAAGATAGGTGCGGCACACCTGCACGTACTCGGGGTGTACCCGGTCGGAGACCAGCACGCGGCCGGCGTGCCGGGTCCTTTCCGCCATCAGGACCGCCTCGGCCAGGGCCGAGGCACCGTCGTACATGGAGGCGTTGGAGATGTCGAGCTCCGTGAGCTGGCAGATCAGGGTCTGGTACTCGAACATCGCCTGCAGCGTGCCCTGGCTGATCTCCGGCTGGTAGGGCGTGTACGACGAGTAGAACTCGGCCCGGCCGATCAGATGGTCGACCAGCGCCGGGCAGTGATGCCGGTAGGCACCGCCCCCCAGGAACTGGGCGGCGCCGCCGGGCTGCCGGTTCTCCTGCGCCCGCGCCGACAGATCGTCGAGAAGCTCCTGCTCCGCCAGGGCGCGCGGCAGAGGCAGAGGCTCCTGGAGCCGCAGAGGACCGGGGATCGAGGCGAACAGATCCTCGATCCGCGCGACGCCGAGCTCGCGGAGCATCGCCTCCCGGTCGGCGTCCGACGCCGGGATGTAACGGTGGCCGTCTCCCATCTCAGTTGGATTCTTCCTCGATGTATTTGCGGTAATCGGCCGCCGTCATCAGGGAGCCGGGCTCCTTCGGGTCGGCGAGCCTGATCTTGAGGAGCCAGCCCTCCCCGTACGGGTCCTTGTTCACGGTCTCCGGCTTGGAGGCGAGCGCGGCGTTGACCTCCAGCACCTCACCCGAGGCGGGAGCGAAGATCTCCGAGACCGCCTTCACCGACTCGACTGTGCCGAACTCCTCGCCCGCCACGACCGGTGAGCCGACGGACG
>DAISWT010000282.1:0-4203 GCA_036826235.1 Acidobacteriota bacterium
TCGTACTCCTGGCGGTTCGCGGCCACTTCGGACTCCAGGAGCATCGTATCGACCTGGAGGCGGTCGAAGTCGTTGCCGCTCAAGTCTCCGTTCTCCACGCGGGAGCGCTGGATGTCGAGGTTCTGGCGGGCGGCCGCGAGACTCTCCTCCAGAACCGACTGGCGCGAGCCGAGGTAGGCGATGCGGCCCAGGGCGTAGCGGGCTTCGGCCGTTCTGCCGTTCAAGGTGTCGAGGTAGGAGTTGCGCTCGGACTTCACGCGCAGCTCCGCCGACTCGATGCGCGGACCGCGCTTGCCGATCTCGACCGTTTCGGAGAGGACCGTGCCGTAGATCGCCGTCTCGCCCCGGGTGAGCCCGGGCGGGTTGGTCGGCCCGACGGTCAGGTCGCTGACGGTTCCGGAGAGCGCGGGGTTCGGATACAGCCGCCCCTGCCTGAGCTCGGACTGCGCCTGCTCGACCCGCGCCGCGGCGGCCAGGACGTCTCGATTGTGGTCCTGGATCCAGGCCACCAGGGCGCGCGTGTCCTTGAGGAGCGCATCCACCGCCACGGAGCCGCCGGCCTGCGGGGGAATTGCAGCCAAAGCGGGCTCCGTGGCGGGGAACTGCGCCTCGTTGGAGGCGAAGGTCATGGGGAGAACGGCGGCAAGAGCCAGCAACGGGGCCGCCCGGAGGACTGAGGCGCCCGCGGCCGCTGCCTGTGAGACGAACGTTCTTCTCCCCATGGCCTGGTCACCGGTCCCTTCGTTATCCGGTTGTCGCCTGCGGGTTGCAAGTCCCATGCCATCAACCCGCCGGGTCCGGTCTTCCGGATCGGAGTGGAATCGCGCGGTCACCCCGAAAGCAGGCACCGGCGGGTTAAAAAATCTTTCATAGTGACTTTCGGTGCTGGCGTATCCTGTCGCCCCGGTGACGGCCCGGGTAGCGCCCGGGGGCGCGCCGGTCTGTCCGGGGGGAGGACGTTCGTGCCGAACAAGTACCTGCGCGATCCGATCCACGGCTCGATCAGCTTCGACAAGGAGCGGGAAAGGCTGGTCATCGACCTGATCAACACGCGGGAGTTCCAGCGTCTGCGCCGCATTCGACAGCTCGGTGCCCTGTATCTGACCTTCCACGGCGCGGAGCACACACGCTTCACGCACTCGGTCGGGGTCGCCTTCATGGCGAAGCGCATCTTCGACTCGCTTCTGGCGGCGGGGCAGATCCCCCGGAAAGGCGCGGTCCTGGAGCGCACACGTCTGATCGCCATCGCCGCGGCCCTCCTGCACGACGTGGGGCACGGTCCCTTCTCGCATCTGTACGAAAAGGTGTTCAACGACCGCCGGCACGAGGAGTGGACGCGCCTGATCATCCGGCACGCGCGCGGCGAGACCGGCCGCCTGCTGCGGCGCGCCGGGGCGGTGGAGGAGATCCTGGCCGTGTACGATCGCACCTACCGGCCGCCGTTCGTGTCGGACATCGTCTCGTCGCAGCTCGACGCCGATCGTCTCGACTACCTGCTGCGCGACTCGTTCATGACCGGAGTCGCCTACGGCCGCTATGATCTCGACTGGATCCTGACCAATCTGCGGCTGGCCCGGCGAGGACGGGAGTCGTCCGAAAGGGTGCGGAGGGAAGGGATGGGCCGGGGGCCCGCGGCCTCCAGGGGCGGCGGGCGGGACAACGACTTGAGGCTTGCGATCAACGGCCTGAAGGGGTACCACGCGGCCGAGCAGTTCGTGATCGGCCGCTACCTCATGTACCAGCAGGTCTACTATCACAAGACCAGTCGATCCGCCGAGCAGATGATCCGCACCGCCCTGCAGCGCCTGGTCGACGCGCACGGCGAGACCGGGTCGCTGCCGGATCCCTGCACCGCCTCGATCAGGCGGCTGGTCGAGACGCGCGGCAGCCTCCCGGTCGAGGATTTCCTCCGCCTGGACGACTGGCTGTTCCTGTCGGCGTTCCAGGAGTGGGCGCTGGCCCCGCCGGGGAAAGTGGACCCGATCCTGCGCGACCTGTGCGATCGGATCACCCGACGCCGCCTGTTCAAGACGGTCCGACTGGCGGCCGGCAGCCGTCACAAACTGTTCGGCGAGGCGATCGAGGAGCTCAGCGACCTGTTCCGCAAGAAGGGCTTCGACCCGCGCTATTACCTGCTGGAGGACGACGCCACCGACCTGCCTTACCGCGACCTGGCCTACTCGGACCGCATGGGGACGGCCCCTGAAGACATCGGTCTGGCGGTGCGCGGCCGCATCGTCGGTTACATGTCCGAGCGCAGCGTCTCGCCCCTGATCGACTCGATCCGCAACGAGCCGCGCAAGCTCCTCCGTCTGTGCTTCCCGGGCGCGATGCGCGCGGCGGTCGAGAGGCGCCTCAAGCCGTTCATCGCCGGCGAGCGGCAGTAACCGGCGTCCGTGGAGCGGGGTCGCGCGGAAGGCGGGTCAGCGGGGCGCTAGAGGGCGCTTGACTGGTTGGGGCGCGCAAGGTACCGTCTGCAACCTTCGGCTTCCCGAGGTGAGGGATGACCGGGAATCTGACAGGGGGAGAACCCATGAAACGTGCGAACGTCCGGCTGGCCTGGGGGGCGGCGGCCCTGTGGATGGCGACGGCGCTGCACGCCTGGGCGCAACTTCCGTCGGCGTCGTCGACGCCGCCGGGTGGGGCTCCTGCCGAGGAAGGGACGACCAGTCAGGAGGAGGCCGGCACGCCCGCCGCCGAGGATCCGACCCGCACGGCGGGTGGGGCGCTCCGGCAGTTCATGGCGTCGCGGGACTACCGCACCATCAAGCGCCTCAAGAGCGTGATGACGGACCGGCTGCAGGCGCGCTTCGATCACGACTCGTCCCCGTTCAACGGCAAGAGGAGCAACCGCCTGGCGGCGTTCGATTTCACCGAGAAGGATCTCAGGCCGGCGCGACCGGCCGCGGGCAGGACGGGCGCCCCGGCGGTCTCCTACATCGCCATCGTCCGCAGCCTGTGGGCGGAGCAGGGAGAGGCGACCGAGCTGCGCACCGAGTCCATCACCCTCACCCAGCAGCCGGACGGTCTGTGGCGCGTCGCCGACCTGACGCTGACGGATTCCGACAAGCTGCGTTTCGGCGACGCGGTGCCGGGTGTGACGGCGCTGCGTCTGGTGCTGCGCGCCTGGTACGGCGGCAACGTGGCCGCAGCGAGAGGCGGCATGAGCGAGTCGTTCCTCAAGAAGTTCGCGGCGCGCGACGACGCGCTCAAGACGCTGTTCTCGCCCCCGCCCGGCAGGCAGCACGCCGCGTACCAGATCGTCGCCATGGAGCCGAAGGGGACAAGCGCCGCCGTCGCCCGGGTCAAGCTTTACGAAACGGTGATCGGTGAACCGGGACCGATCGACGGGACCACCCACGTCCTCAGGATGATCAAGAAAGGATCGCGCTGGCTGCTGGACGGATGGGATTGAGCGCGCCGTGATCCGCAGTATAATGACCCTCCAGGAGGACCGGTTGGCTCCGACCCGTGCCATTCACTCCGCACAAGACGACGATCACTTCCACGACGAGTGCGGCGTATTCGGCGTCTATAACCACCCCGAAGCTGCGAACCTGACCTATCTGGGGCTGCACGGTCTGCAGCACCGCGGCCAGGAATCGGCCGGCATCGTTTCCTCCAGCGGCGACCGCCTGCACGAGGAGAGGGGCATGGGTCATGTCGCACGCGTCTTCAAGAAGACGCAGCTCCGGCGGCTGAAGGGCGACTTGGCGATCGGCCACGTGCGTTATTCCACCGCCGGGAAGAGCAACCTGGAGAACGCCCAGCCGTTCGTGATCGAATCATGCAAGGGAGAGATCGGGGTTGCCCACAACGGCAACCTGGTCAACGCCAAGGCGGTTCGCGACCGTCTGGAGAAGGACGGCTCCATCTTCCGAACCTCCAGCGACACGGAGGTCGTCCTCCACCTGATCGCGCGCTCAAAACAGGATGACCTGGAGGCGGCGATCGTGGATGCCTTGAAGCAGATGCAGGGCGCCTACTCGCTGATTTTCATCACCCGGGACCGGATCATCGGCGTGCGCGACCCGCGGGGCTTCCGGCCGCTGTCGCTGGGCCGCCTCGGAGAGTCGCAGGTCCTCAGCTCGGAGTCGTGCGCCTTCGACCTGATCGACGCCACGTTCGTCCGCGACGTCGAGCCGGGCGAGATGGTGGTGATCGGCCCGGCCGGGGTGAGGTCGTACCGTCCGTTCCCGCCGG
>DAISWT010000283.1:0-4163 GCA_036826235.1 Acidobacteriota bacterium
TGGGCCGCCAGCAGCGCGGTCGACACCGACTTCTGCGTCATGCTGTACGACGTGCATCCGGACGGCCGAGCCTACAACCTCATGCCGAACGAGGCGGGCGCGATCCGCGCCCGCTACCGCCACTCCGAGTCTTCCCCCGAGCCGCTGACTCCCGACGAGCCGGCGGAGTTCGTCATCGACCAGATGGTGACCAGCAACCTGTTCCACAAGGGCCACCGCATCCGTGTCGACATCACCAGCAGCCGTTTCCCCTCGTTTGATCGGAACCCCAACACGGGGGAGCCGTTCGGCACCTCGTCGCGCACGGTGGTCGCCCGCCAGACCATCCTGCACGACGCCGGGCACCCGTCACGCGTCATCCTGCCGATCGTCCCGCGCGGCGAAAGGCCGTAGGATTCCTTGCGGGTCCCGGGATGGGGCGCGCGCCCGGCGCATGATGTCGCCGCCGCCTCGGTCGTTCGGGTGTGGTAGCATCCCCGCCCGAGGGGGGGAAGTCCACTCATCCCGCGGAGGGACCATGAGAAAGACAGCACTGCTGGTTTGCGCGATTTTCGCAGTCGGTGTGATGCTGGCCCAGGCGCACCCTGTGTCGGCGGCCGGAAAGACCCATAACCTGATCGGCACGGTGGTGTCCGTCGACCTCGAGGCGAAGAAGATCACCTTCACGGACGACACCGGCAGCAACATGACGGCGCCCGTCCTCGACAAGGCGATGGCCAGCCTGAAAAAGGTGAAGGCGGGAGACAAGGTCACCCTGACCTGTCAGGACAACGACAAGGGTGACCACGAAGGGGTCGCAGCGATCAAGATCGCCAAGACCGAGAAGGCCTCCAAGAAGTAGGTTCCCGTCCTTCGGGCGGGATAGGGGTGCCGGGCCGGCAGCGACCCGGCACCTCCGTTCGTGTGCACGCCTCCCCGGCTCCCCGCCGCCGGCTCCCGCCTTCAGCCGCCGGACCGGCGGGCCCCTACTCCAGCCCGAGCTCCCGCAGCCGCTTGAGAAGCGTGGGATACGAGATGCCCAGGGCCTCGGCCGCTGCCATGCGTCGCCCCGCGCAATACTCCAGGACGCGCGCGACGTAGGCGCGCTCCGCGGCCTCGAGCGTCGGCGGAACGTCTCCGGGACCGGCGGGGAGCCGGAAGAATGCGTCGTCGGGCGCCGCTGGGTGGGGGGCGCGGCCGGGCTCGGGCAGGATGATGTCGCGCTCGGTCACTTCCTGGCCGCGCGCCAGGATCAGGGCGCGCTCGATGATGTTGCGCAGCTCGCGCACGTTGCCGGGTTAATCGTACAAGGACAGCGCCTCGAGCGCCCCGGGTGTGAGACCGGAGATCCGCTTCTTGACGCGGCCGGCGAAGAAGCGCACGAAGGCGAGCGCCAGGCCGGGAACGTCCTCCAGCCGAGAGGCGAGCGCCGGGATGGCGAGCCAGAAGACCGCCAGCCGGTGGTACAGGTCCTCGCGGAACCGGCCGGCCGCCACCATCTCCTTGACGTCCTGGTTGGTGGCGGCGACGACCCGCAGGTCCACGCTGATCTCGCGATCGCCGCCGAGCCGCCGGAAGCGCATGGTGTCCAGGAACTTCAGGAGCTTGGCCTGCGAGCGCTGGGGAAGCTCGGTGATCTCGTCCAGGAACAGCGTGCCCCCGGCCGCCATCTCGATGAGACCGCGCCGCGTCGATCGCGCGTCGGTGAACGCCCCCTTCTCGTGGCCGAACAGCTCGCTCTCGACGAGGTCGTCCGGCAGAGCGGCGCAGTTCACCTCGAGGAACGGGGCGTTCGGGTCGGCGTGCGACCAGGTCAGGCCGTGCAGAAGCTCCGCGGCGCGCTGCTTGCCGACACCGGACGGACCGTACATGAAGACTGGCGTGAGGGGGCTGACGCTGACGCTCCGCAGGCGCTCGACGACCTCGCGCATCGCGGGGCTCTTCGGTTCGACCATCGGCGGACCCTCGGCGCTGCTGCGCGCGATCGCCAGGCGGTCCCGGAGGCCGCGCGTCTCCAGCACCTTGCGCAGCTTCACCACCAGGTCGGTGAGCTGCACCGGCTTGGTCAGGTAGTCCCAGGCGCCGGCCTTAAGGGCCTCGACCGCGTTCTCGACGTCGCCGTAGGCGGTCACGACGATGACGATGGCGCCGGAGGAATCTCCGCCCGGAGCGGCCGTTTCGTCCGCCCGCAGTCCCTTCAGGAAGTCGATTCCGTCTCCGTCGGGCAGGCGGCGATCCAGGATGAGGACGTCCGGGGCGCCGCGGCCGAACTCGGCGCGGGCCTTCCGGAGGGTCTCCGCGGTGCGGACCTCGAACCCCTCGGCGGTCAGGGCCTCTTCCGCCAGGACACGAAACACCGCCTCGTCGTCCACCACCAGGATGCTGCCGCTCATCGAACCTCCGCGACCGGGCCCCTATCCTACGCCCAAGGGCAGGGTGAGCAGGAACGATGCGCCGGACCCGGCGTCTTCCATGACCAGGTCGCCGCCGTGGGCCCGGGCAATGGTGCGCGACAGGGCGAGGCCGATGCCGACGCCGCTCGGCTTGCCGGTGACGAACGGCTCGAACAGCCGCGCCCTCACCCCGGACGACACGCCGGGGCCGTTGTCGGTCCCCCGCACCGCGGCGCCCGCTTCCCGCCGCTCGACCTGGACCACCACGCGGGGCGCGCCCGCGTGGTGCCCCGACAGGGCGTCGAGGGCGTTCCCGACCAGATTGGCGATGACGATGTGGATGAGGGTCGGGTCGGCCTTCACGGGCACGGGGCCGTCGGGCAGGACGATCTCAACCGGGATCCCGAGCCCGTCGGCGCGGCCGCGCGCCAGATCGGCCACCTTGCGCGAGAACCCTGCCAGATCGAGCGACACCGGGCGCGGCACGACCCCCTTCGAGAAGCTGAGCAGCTCGGTCGTGAAGTCGGACAGGCGCTCCATCTCCGTCCGCAGGCCGCTGACCGCCTGCCGATGGCGCGCCTCGAGCGCCGTGCGCTCGGTCTTCAGGATGATATCGAGGCCGACGCGCAGGCCGTTGAGGGAGTTCTTCACCTCGTGGGCGATCAGGTTGACCGCCTCGCCCAGCATGCGCAGACGCTCGCCGCGCACCGCCTGCTGCTCCGATCTCTCGAACACCCGGAACGAGCGACGCAGCAGAAGGACCAGGAACAGGAACGGGACGAGAGCCAGCATCAGCCCGAGGGTGAGCCGGGTCAGCAGGCGGGAACGGGCCGGCCCGAAAAACAGCCGGGCGTTGCTCAGCGACAGGAGGAGAAACTCGGTGCCCTGCACCGGGCTGCCGGCGATCACGGTGCTCTCCGGCCGGACCTTGCCGGTCGAGGCGTCCTGGATGCCGAGCACCGCCTCGAGGATGAACGGCTCGTCGGACGGGCGCTGCACGATCGAGCGCCAGTCGGCGCCCGAGGAGAACGAGGGCGGCTGCGGCGGGTAGATCACCAGGCCGGTGCGTGTCGCCAGGACGTTCATGCTGTGCGCCCCGTGATGGAACTCCGTCCCCAGGGCCCCTTCCAGCGCCAGGTCGATGGCCCCGAGCAGGACGCCCTGGAACTGCCCGCTGCGCAGGATCGGGGAGACCATGTACAGCACCGATTCGCGGTTGGGCCGAGTCTGGACCGGGGCGATCAGGATGCTGCGCGTGCGCAGGACCGCCTGGAACCAGCTCTCGTTGGTCAACGGCACGCCGGCGGGCAGGAAACTCTGGGGCTCGGACCAGATCGGCGCCCCGTCCGGGCCGACCACGGCGACGCCGACGTTGAAGAAGGCGCTCTTCTCGTGCGACAGCCGCAGGAGGCTGCGCTCCGGCTCGTTGTTCCGGTCGAGCAGGTTCACCTCGGAGCGCAGCCCGAGGCGGGCCAGCTCACCGGCCAGGAGACGCAGGTGCCGGCCCAGGTAGTAGGCGTGGACCTCGGTCTCGAGCAGCAGGGTCTCGCGGGCGACCTCCTGCAGGTAGGCCAGGTCGGTTGCGAGCGCGGCGACCAGCAGCACGACGGCGACCACGGCGGTTCCGAGGTAGATGAGCAGGACCGCGCGCGCGAACCGCGAATGGGCGGCGGCCAGCTCGTGCCCGGGGGCGGGCGCGGTCACGGCAAGCTGGGGGCCGGTGCGGGGGCGCGCCTCAGGAGGCGCTCCTTCAGACGGGTCGCCCAGTAGTAGGTCACCGGCAGGATCACG
>DAISWT010000284.1:0-4147 GCA_036826235.1 Acidobacteriota bacterium
GGTGCAGGCTGCCCGGCTCGTTGTCGGTCAGCGCCTGATCGCGGCCGTCCGACAGAAGGACGATGACGCGCCGTCCCTCCAGCCCCGCCAGCCGGTCGGCGGTGCGGTACAGCGCGTCGTACAGCGCGGTGCCCCCGCGGGCCTCGATCGCCTCGATCGCTTTCTTGACCGGCCCTCGATCGGCGATCGGCTCCAACGAGCCCTGCAGGTCGTCGTTGAACGAGAGGGTCATCAGCCGATCGTCGGGATCCATGCTCCCGACGAACTCTTCCGCCGCCTTGCGCGCCAGCTGGATCTTGCCGCCCAGATTCATGCTGTTGCTCGCGTCGACCAAGAGGGCGATGGTGATCGGCACCTTGGCTGAGGTGAAATGTGTGAGGGTCTGCGGCGAGCCGTCCTCGAGCAGCATGAAATCGTCGCGCGTGAGATCCAGGACCGGGTTGCCCTTGCGGTCGCGCACCGTGGCATAGACGTTGACCAGGCGGACCTCCTCGTACTGTCCGACATGGAGCGGGTGCGCGACGAGGGTTGCCTCGCCTTGCCGGCCGAGCGAGTCGGTCGCCACGGCCCGCAGCGTCACGCGCACGAAGCCGGAGCCGGCGTCCCAGGTCACGGTGAAAGGCGGGCGCTCGAAGGCGCTCAGAAGCGCGCCGTCGGCGGAGATCTCGACGCGCACGATGCGGGCGTCCGGGGAGGTCGTGGCGTCGACCGTGATGCGTGTCGGTCCGAGGATCAGCCCCGGCGGGGCCGGGTCCAGGAAGCGGACGGCGACGGGGCCCGCCGGCCCTGGAGTCGACTGCGGGGCCGCCGCGGTGACCAGGAAGGCCGCGATCAGTACGACCGGGCGAAGTAGACCCATTGCTTCGAGGCGCGGCCGCAGCGCACGCAGGTCCCGTCCCGCCGGTTCCCCTCGAGAGGAATGCAGCGGACGGTCGCCTTGGTGTCGTCCTTGATCTGCTTCTCGCAGTCGGCGGCGCCGCACCAGTGGGCGCGGAAGAATCCGCCCGATTCGTCCAGCCCGCGCTGGAGCTCGCCGTAATCCTTGACGTCCCGCGTGTTCGCACGCAGGAACGCCCGGCCCTTCTCGAGCATGTCGTTCTGGATCTCCTCCAGCAGGTCGGCCGCACGCGCCGCGAGGCCGTCACGCGGCACGGGGATCTTGCGGCGGTCAAGGCGGCGCACCGCGGTGAACTGACTCTTGTCCAGGTCCCTCGGCCCTATCTCGAGGCGCAGCGGGACGCCCTTGAGCTCCCACTCGTTGAATTTCCAGCCGGGGGAAACCTCCTCGCGCAGATCGACCTTGACGCGAAAGGCAAGCTTGAGCTCCTCGGCCGCCAGGCCGGCCGCTTCGGAGATGCGTGCCCTCTCCTCGTCGCTCTTCCAGATCGGCACGATCACGATCTGGTAGGGGGCCAGGCGGGGAGGGAAGTTCACGCCGTTGTCGTCGCCATGGGCCATCACCACCGCGCCGATCAGCCGGGTCGAGACACCCCAGGAGGTCGACCAGACGTGTTCCCACGTGCCTTCACGGGTCTGATACTGCACCTCGAACGCCCGGGCGAAGTTCTGGCCCAGGTTGTGCGAGGTCCCGGCCTGCAGGGCCTTGCCATCCTGCATCAGCGCCTCGATGGAGTAGGTGCGCAGCGCCCCCGCGAACTTCTCGCTGTCGGTCTTGATCCCGGTGTAGACGGGGATCGCCATCTGCTCCTCGGCGAAGCGGCGGTAGATGTCCAGGATGAGCAACGCCTCTTCCTCGGCCTCCGTCTCTGTGGCGTGCGCCGTGTGGCCCTCCTGCCAGAGGAACTCCGTGGTGCGCAGGAACAGCCGGGTGCGCATCTCCCAGCGCACCACGTTCGCCCACTGATTAATCAGGACCGGCAGGTCGCGGTAGGAGCGGATCCACTTGGCGTACATGGCGTAGATAATCGTCTCCGAGGTGGGGCGGACGATGAGCGCCTCCTCCAGCTCTTTGCCGCCACCGTGCGTGACCACGGCGAGTTCGGGCGCGAACCCCGCCACGTGCTCGGCTTCCTTATGCAGGAACGACTCGGGGATGAACAGCGGGAAATAGGCGTTCTGGTGTCCGGTCTCCTTGAACCGCGCGTCCAGCTCGCGCTGCATCGCCTCCCACACGGCGTATCCGAGAGGGCGGATGACCATGCAGCCCTTGACGGGTGAGTAGTCGGCCATCTGGGATTGCGTGATCACGTCGGTGTACCAGCGCGAGTAATCCTCTTTCCTCGGCGTGATGACCCTGGACATGCGCTCTCCTGAATGGGACGTAGAATGAAGACGCGGTTCAATCGCCGCGCCGGACCTCACGAGTCAGCGGCACGAAGCGGACCGGCAGCAGAACCTCGCGCTCGAAGCCTCCCTCGCCACGCCTCAACCGGACCAGCTCCTGGTCGCCCGTCCCGATCGGGACGACCAGGCTCCCTCCGGGCTTCAGCTGTGGGAGGAGCTGGTCCGGCATCTCGCGCGGCGCGGCGGTGACCAGTATGGCGTCGAACGGCCCCGCCTCCGGCCATCCACCCGCCCCGTCGCCGACGCGGACGGTGACGTTCGTGCAGCCGGTCTCCTCGAGCCTGGCGCGCGCGGCCTCGGCCAGCCGGGGCCGGAGTTCCATGGTGTACACGTGCCGCACCAGACGCGACAGGACCGCCGTCTGGTAGCCCGAGCCGGTGCCAATCTCGAGGACCGTGTCGCCCGGCTTCGGGCGGATCGCCTCCGTCATGTAGGCCACGATGTACGGCTGGGAGATGGTCTGCCCTTCGCCGATGGCCAGGGGGCAGTCCTCGTAGGCGCTGCCCCGCAAGGCCTCCGGCACGAACAGGTGGCGCGGTACCATCTGCATCGCCCGCAGGACTCCCGGTTCCGACACCCCGCGCCGCTCAATCTGATCCTTGACCATCCGCGCTCGCAGGGCAGCGAAAGGACCCTCTGAATCAGGCGGAGTCTCCAAGGGTTGGCGCCTCTCTAAAATCTTATCACAGCGGCGGGTCTTGCTCTCCAGCCGGAGCCTGGAGTTTCCGGTAGAATCCGCGCCGTCGCCAAATGGTGCGAGGGAGGGACAACGATGAGCCACGCAGGGGGGTCGACGACGTTGTGGCCGGCAACAGGCTTCTGGATCGGACTCGGATTCGCCTCCTTCCTACTGCCGGTCGGTTGCGGCAGGGCGGGCGAGCAGGCCGCGGGAGAGGTCCTGCACGCGCTCGATCAGGGGAAAGTGGTCGGGACGAAGAGCACGATGGAGACGTTTGGCAGGGCGCTCGCGGCCTATTCGGTGGACAGGGGAGTTTATCCGCAGGGAACCTCGGTGCAGCAGGCCACGGTGGCCCTCGTTCCCGCCTTCCTCCCGTCCGCGGTGACCGTGGACGCCTGGGGTAACGACTTCGTCTACACGTCGGGCGGGGCGAGCTTCGCGCTCACCAGTCCGGGCGCCGACGGCCGGGTCGGGACCGCCGACGACATCGTCATGACCGACGGGCGTTTCACGCAGCTCCCGTCCCCGGCGGCGCAATAGGCCGCCTCGGGTCGCGCGCCATGACCGCCCCCCTCGGGACGAAGATCAGCCGGGAACTCGATCTCCTGGAGAAATCGTTCGGCCGGCCCCGGCCGGGCCGCCGATTCCCGCCGCTCGACGAGCTGGTCCTGACGATCCTGTCGCAGCACACCAGCGATGTGAACCGCGACCGGGCGTACCGGCGGTTGCGCCGGCGGTTCCCGACATGGGCGAGCGTCCTCCGGGCCCCGCTGGCGGAACTGGAGGACGCCATCCGGGTGGGTGGCTTGGCGCACACCAAGAGCCGCGTCATCCGGAATGTCCTGCGCGCCGTTCTGCGCGACCAGGGGCGGCTGGACCTCGGCGTCCTGAGACGCATGCCGGCCGATCAGGCGAAGGCCTACCTGCTCGGGCTCAAGGGGGTCGGGGAGAAGACCGCCTGCTGCGTCCTGCTCTTCTCGTGCGGGCGGCCGGCGTTTCCCGTCGATACGCACATCCACAGGGTCGCCCGGCGTCTGGGATGGGTGCCGGCGAAAGCGACGCCGGCGACCACTCACGCGGTGCTGGCGGGGCTGATCCCGGCGAACCGGTATTTCACGTCACATCTCAATCTGATCACGCTCGGACGTCGGATCTGCCGGGCAC
>DAISWT010000285.1:0-3665 GCA_036826235.1 Acidobacteriota bacterium
CACGCCGGCGGGTGCGCCGGCAGGGCGGGAAAGGCCCGGGACAGGATCGAAGAGCCCAGGTATCCGATGAGGAGCCCCAGGAGTCCGCCGGCCGCCGACAGCATGATCGCCTCGATCAGGAACACCTTGAGAATCTGCCGCGGGGGCGCGCCCAGCGCCTTCAGCAGCCCGACTTCCGGCGTGCGCTCGGACACGGACACCAGCATCACGTTCATGATGCCGATCCCGGCGACCGACAGCGAGATCGCCGCGATGCCGGCCAGCGCCAGGGTGAGGGCGCCGAGGATCCGGTCGAACGCGCCCAGCACCGAATCCTGCGTGAGGACTGTGACGTCTTCCTCGCCCTCGTGACGCTCCCGGAGGACGCCCAGGACCTCGCGCCGCGCCTGGTCGATCTCCGAGTGCGCCCCGACTTCGATCAGGATGCGGAACAGGGAAGGCTGGTTGAACAGGCGCATGGAGCTCGTCACCGGCACGATGACGACGTCGTCCATGTTCAGCCCGAGCGACTGCCCTTTGGCGGCCATGACACCCACGACGCGGAACCGCCAGTCTCCGATCCGGATCGGCTGGCCCAGCGGGTTGTCGCCGCCGAACAGCTCCTCCTGGACCGTGCGGCCGATGACCGCCACGGGGGCGCCGCGATCCAGATCGACGTCGGGGAGGAAGCGTCCGACGGCGATCTCGAGGTGGCGCACCGGCAGGAGCTCCGGTGTCGAGCCCAGGACCGTCACCTCCCGGCGCCTCTCGCCGTACCCGACCCGGGCCGAGCCGACCGACAGGGGCGCCAGCCGCCGCACACGCGGCACGCGCCTCTGGATCGCCTCGCAGTCCTCCAGCGTCATCGGGCGGATCGTGCCGCCGAGGATCGGGGCGTTGCCGGTGGTCTCGGTCTTCCCCGGCAGGACGATCAGCAGATTGCTGCCCAGCGCCATGAACTCGTTGGTGACGTATCCGCGCGCGCCTTCGCCCAGAGCGGTCAGCAGGACGACCGCGCCCACGCCGATCGACATCCCGAGCAGGGTCAGGATGGTGCGCAGGCGGTGACCGCGCAAGGCCCGCCAGGCGAAGGCCATGAGATCTCCCAGGCTCATGGCGGCCCGCCGTCCGAAGCGATCCGGCCGTCGACCAGCTTCAGGATGTGGCGCGCGCGCTGGCCGACCTCCGGGTCGTGCGTCACGACCACCAGCGTCAGCCCCTCGCCGTTCATACGCTCGAGGAGCTCGATGATCTCGTGACCCGAGGCCCGATCGAGGTTTCCGGTCGGCTCGTCCGCCAGGAGGATCGACGGCCCCATCACCGTGGCGCGGGCGATGGCCACCCGCTGGCGCTGCCCGCCGGAGAGCTGGTCCGGCCTGTGCGAGGCGCGATCCGTCAGCCCGACCGCGGCGAGCGCCTTCGCCACCCGGGCGCGACGCTCCGCCGGACGCACGCCGGCCAGGACCATCGGCAGCTCGACGTTCTCGGCGGCCGTCAGACGCGGGACGAGGTGGAAGAATTGGAAGACGAAGCCGATCTTGCGGCTGCGCACGGCCGCCAGCTCGTTCTCCGGCAGGGAGCCGACCTCGCGCCCGTCGAGCGCGTACGTGCCGCCCGTCGGTCGATCGAGACAGCCGAGGATGTGCAGGAGGGTCGATTTGCCCGAGCCGGACGGACCCATGAGAGCCAGGTAGTCGCCGTCGGGGATCGTCAGACTCACGTCTTGCAGGGCCTGCACCGTCTGATCGCCCACCTGAAAGTGGCGCGTCAGCCCCCGCAGCGCGATCACGTCTTGCCCGTCCCGTCCTTCCGGGCGCCCGTCTCGTCTCGGATGGTGGCGCGCACCCCTTCCTTCACCTCCGCGCGATCCAGCGACACGACGACCGGATCACCTTCGTTCAGGCCTTCCTGGACCTCCGAAAACTCCCAGTTGCGCATGCCGGTCTTCACCTGCCGGGCCACCAAGTGCCCGCCGTTGAACACCAGCACCCGGTCGCCCTCGAGAAGCGCGTAGGTCGGAATGCGCAGCACCCTCTCGACCGAGCGCAGGATGACCTCGACGTCGGCGGAGGTTCCCGGAAGGAGAGATCGCGCGAACGCCGCGTCGTCGAAATCGACCTCGACCTCGAGCGTGCGATTCTGCTCCTGGATGTCCTGGACGTACGGCGCGACCCGCGTCACGTGTCCCCGGAAGGAACGGTTGGGATACGGGTCGAGGGTGACGCGCGCCGTCTGGCCCGGCCGCACTTTGCCGGCGTCCACTTCGTCCAGCGGAGCGCTGACATAGATCGAGATCGGGTCGATGATGTCGAACACCGGCGGGATCGGCAGGGCCGGCGGCGAGGGCGACACCCATTCGCCCACCTCCGCCTTCAGGTCGGCCACCACGCCGTCGAAGGGGGCGCGCAGCACCGTCTTGTTCAGATTGGCGCGCGCGAGATCCACGGCGGCCTGGGCCCGCTCGGCGTTGGCGCGCGCCGCCTCGCAACGGGCCGCCGAGCTCTCCGACTGATTCTGCAGCCGGTCGAGAACCTCGACCGAGACGATCCTCTCGTCCTTCAGATCGAGCGTGCGCTTCAGGTCGCGTTGCGCCAGTTCGGCCGTCAGACAGGCCTCGCGCGCCGAGGCCCGGGACGTCACCAGGTCCTGCTCCGCCAGGGCCATCGACGCCTTCAGGTCGCCGGCGTAGATCCGCAGGAGCACGTCCCCCCGCCGCACCTGCGCCCCCGAGCGGAAGCCGATCGATTCCACCCGGCCGCCGACCTCCGGGCTGATCTTCGCCCGGCGGCGGGCCTTCACGGTGCCCGCCTTGCTGTTGGTCACCGTCTCCTCGACAGTGCCGCGCGCCAGCCGGTAGACGGTGACCGGGACCGGGTCGGGCCGAACGATCTTGTAGACGGCCCGGACCACCTGCACGGCGAGGAAGGCGCCGAAGACGCCGCCCAGCGCCAGGAACGACCACCTCAGCACGCGTCGCACGAGACCCACGATACCACGCCGCCGCGCGCCGCGGGCGGGCGGGTCCCCGGAGAGTCGGAACGCTGGCCTGCGTGCTGCGGTGGGCCTGGCGCGCAGAGGTCGACCACCTCGCCGTCATGGCCGGCGCCGCATTTCGCCCGGTCCGCGGGTCTTTCTCGAAAACATTTTGATTGACAGTCTTGCAACATCGCCGTATACGAGCCGCAGCGGTTTCCGTTTCGACCGGCACAGGCAAGAGTTACCCGTCACGGCCTCGTGATACCTGCTGACAACTGCCCTCTCGCATACAACCCGGGCCAGACCGACGCCGATCGAGACGGAGTCGGCGACGCCTGCGACAACTGTCCCACTGTCTTCAACCCGGATCAGCGGGACTCGGATGGCGACGGGCGCGGCGACGCTTGCGCATGCGCCCCGCCGGAGGTCGGCGGGGACCTCAGTTTCAGCGACTCTCAGACGCTCGGCTGGTCCGCGGACGCCGCTGCGTCGGCCTATGATCTGTACAGGGGGACCGTCGTCAGCGGTGCCTGGAATTACGATCACACCTGTCTGGCGCCCTCCCTCCCCGCCCCTGGCGCCGTGGACGCCGCGGCACCGGCGCAGGGCGCCGCGTTCTACTATCTCGTCAGCGGAAGGAACGCCTGCGGCGAGGGTCCGCTGGGTGCCGCATCGAATGGTCAGCAGCGCCCGAATCCATCGCCCTGCCC
>DAISWT010000285.1:3766-4137 GCA_036826235.1 Acidobacteriota bacterium
GGTTCCGGCCGATGCGCGTTCTCACACGCCGATCGTTCGTGAAAACAGCCGCGCTTGCCGGCGCGGGGGTCGCTCTGCACGGCTGCGGCGGGCTGTCCGCCGAGCGCACGCGGGACGTGGTCGTCATCGGCGCCGGGATGGCCGGGCTGACGGCGGCGCGCGAGCTGACGCGCGCCGGCTTCGACATACTGGTCCTGGAGGCGCGCGATCGGGTCGGCGGACGCATCCACACTCTGCACGGCCCCGCGCCGCACGGGCTGGAGGTCGGAGCGCAGATGATTCACGGCTCGCGCGCGCCGACCTGGGAGCTGGTGCGGGAGTTCGGGGCGAAGACGCGTCCCTTACCCCATTTGGACACCTGGTCGTGGTCC
>DAISWT010000286.1:0-4133 GCA_036826235.1 Acidobacteriota bacterium
CCGTCATCATGGACGTGAAGGTGGACAACTCCTCGCCCGACTTCGTGAACCGGGTCGGGGACGTGCCGCCGATCATCACCGAGCGCGCGGCGACTCAGATCCTGGTCGCCGACGGCGGCACCGCCGTCATCGGCGGCATCTTCAAGCTGAACGATTCGGTGACGCAGGCCGGCGTGCCCGGGCTCTCCAAGATCCCGGGGCTCGGCTGGCTGTTCAAGAACAAGTCGATCAACCGGAAGAACACCGAGCTTCTGATCTTCATCACCCCGCGCATCGCGAAGAAAGCGGAGTCGCAGGAGGCCCACTCATGAAGCGAGTTCCCCGACCCCTCATTCTCGCCGCCCTGACGGCCGCGCTCATCCTGCACGGTGCGAGCTGCAACCGCGTCGGGAACTCGAATCAGGCGAGCGATGCCATTATCGCCATTACCCTGATCACCTACGATGGACAGAGCGTGGCGGCCACGACCAAGGACGTCACGGCCTCCATCCAGTTCGACGTGGTGGCGCGTAACAACAGCACCGTCTTCCCGGGCGACCCCCATCTTAACGCCGTGTCGTTCAAGACCGTCACCCTGATCTACGATCCGCCCTTCACCGCGCTGAGCGGCACCGGTCCCTCCTCGAACGTGTCGTTCCCGCTCGGCTCGACCAATAACAAGATCATCCTCACCATCATGTCGGAGCCCGCCAAGGTGGCGGCGGGGGCGGGGGCGGGTGTGACGTTGTTCGCGCATTTCGACGGCGAGGACCTGCTCGGCCGGCCGGTCGATCTCGATACGGCGCTTGGCACCTCCATCACGCCCTAACGACGAGACCGATGGTCACGACGCCGCCCCCAGAGCTCCCCGGGGGCGCCGCTGTTTTGACAAGACTTTCCATCATTCTCTATAATCTCGGGGTTGCGCTCACTTCGAGCGGCTTCCCTTCATGAATTCAAGCACTTAGGCAATGCCCAAAGCCGGATCCGAGCGCCAGTCCACCATCGAGTCGCTGAAGGAGAGAATCGCCCGCGATCCTCTCTCGAGGGCCTTCCTGCAGCTGGCGGAGGAGTATCGCAGGGACGGGCGCTACAAGGACGCGGTCGAGGTCTGCCTGGAGGGACTGGCTCGCCACCCGACCTATCACACGGCCCGCATCTCTCTCGGCCGGACCTATATGGAAGCGGGTGATCTGGAGAACGCCCGGCGCGCCTTCTCCGATGTCCTGGAGCTGCAGCCTGAAAACCACTTGGCGGGCAAGCTCCTGGCCGAGGTGCAGAAAAAGACTGGGGATGTCCGGGGAGCCGCCGAAACCTACCGGGCCATTCTCGGGCAGTATCCGAACGACAGGGAAGTCGAGTCCCTTCTCCGCCAGGTCGGGGGAGGGTCGCCCGCGACATCGCCACCCGCAGCGACCGTGGCGCCTCCGGTGACGTCGGCCACCCCCGCGTCGCCGGTCGCCGCGCGACCGGCCGCGCCTCAGGCCCCCGGGCCGGCTTCATCGGCGCCGTTGGCGCGGCCGCCGGCCTTGGTCCCGCCGGTCAACATGCAGGTCGGGCCCGCGCTTCGCCAGCGCGATCCCGCTCCCGATTTTCGCGCCGAAGATCTGGGCGGGGTCGGCTTCGCGGCCGCGGGTGAGGTGGTCGTGGCGCCCGAGGGACCGTACCCGGCGCCACGGGACGTCCCGCCAGCGCTCGAGCAAGCGGACGACGACGCCCTGCAGACCAACACTCTGGCCGAGCTTTATCTGCGTCAGGGGCTGGTGGACAGGGCGATCGAGGTCTACCGCGGGATGCTGCGGGTCGATCCCGGCAACCAGAAGGCGGCCCGCAGGCTGAGCGAGCTGGTGCCGGTCGGTGCCGACCGTCCGTCTGTCGCAAGGCCCGGCGTCCACGCGATGGAAAGTCGCCGTGAGCCGGTTGCTGGCTCCGGTGTGCCACGAACGGGGGCGTTCGCCGGAGACGAGCCGCCGCCGATGATGATGCAGCCGATCTCGCCCTCCGCCTCCGGCGCGGAGCAGACCGCGCCCGCGCCGGACCGGAGAATCCTCAGGCTCGAGCGCTGGCTCAAGGGGATCCGCGCGGCCGCCGCGAGGGAGGCGGGTCCGCGATGAGATCGGTGCTGCAGGATGTGCTGGATCGGATCCCGGAGGCCCTCGGGGCGGCCGTCGTCGGTCTCGACGGGATCGCAGTCGAGAAGGTGGCGGCGCAGCCGACGTTCAACATCGATTTGGCGTCCGCTCAGGCGATCGGTCTGGTCAAGCGGGCGGGGTCCACGCTGCGTGACCCCGCCGCCGATCACCTGGAAGAGGTCTCGGTCGCCAGCCGTTCCGGCCTCACGATCCTCCGCTCGATCGGCGGCGACTACTACCTCTGCGTGGTCCTGGCGCCGGGCTGCATCCCCGGGCGCGCCCGCTACGAAGTCTGGAAGGCCAGCGTGCAGCTCGAGCGCGCCGTGGCCTGAGCGCGGGCGTCGTCCGCGCAGAGACTCCTCGATTTGCGGTAGCATTGGGATATGATCCACGCGGAGGATCGCGCCCATCGGGGCGGGCGCGCCCGCGGCGGCGGCCGACCGGCGGAGGTGCCGCGTGAGCGGAGGGCGCTTGGACAACGAAATCAAGGAGCTGATGGAGTACATCGAGGCCAGCAGCTTCGTCGAGTTCGAGCTGGAACGCGAAGGGTTCAAGATCAAGCTCGTGAAACGGGCGGCGGTCACGAACGGCCCGGCCGGTCCCGCCGCTCCGGTCCCGGCGGCTTCGATGGTCCCACAGACCGTCGAGTCGCCGGTCGCCAGGCCTTCGGCCGTCGAGTCTCCGGACGTCCACCTGGTGAAATCGCCTATCGTCGGCACGTTCTACCGGGCCAGCTCGCCCGCGTCGCGGCCGTTCGCCGAGGTCGGTGACCGGGTCAAGAAGGGACAGGTGGTCTGCATCGTCGAGGCGATGAAGCTCATGAACGAGATCGAATCGGACTGCGACGGAGAGATCCTGGAGGTGCTGGTGGCGAACGGCCAGCCGGTGGAGTACGGAGAGCCGTTGTTCAAGATCCGGAAGTCGCCGGCGTCGTGAACCGTCGCCGCTCCTTTCCATGTTCAAGAAAATCCTGATTGCCAATCGCGGCGAGATCGCGCTGAGGATCATTTGGGCGTGCCGCGAGCTCGGCATCCAGACGGTGGCCATCTACTCCACCGCCGACGCCGACTCGCTGCATGTGAAGTTCGCGGACGAGGACATCTGCATCGGACCACCGCGCAACACCGATTCCTATCTGAATATCGGCGCGGTGATCGCCGCGGCCGAGATCACCGATGCCGATGCGATCCATCCCGGCTACGGCTTCCTGGCCGAGTCCGCCCATTTCGCCGAGGTCTGCGAGGCGTGCCGGATCAGGTTCATCGGGCCCGGACCCAACATGATCCGGTTGATGGGTGACAAGGCCAAAGCGCGCGAGACGATGCTGGCGGGGGGTGTTCCGATCATCCCCGGGAGCCGCGGCACGGTGGGCGACGAGCAGGAGGCCCTGCCCCTGGCGTCCCGGATCGGCTACCCGGTCATCGTCAAGGCGGCGGCCGGGGGGGGCGGCCGCGGCATGCGGGTGGTGAACTCGCCGGAAGAGCTCACCACCTCGATGAGCGCGGCACGAACGGAGGCGAAGGCCGCCTTCGGCGTGCCCGACGTCTACATCGAGAAATACCTCAAGACCCCGCGTCACATCGAGTTCCAGATTCTGGGTGATTCGTACGGCAACCTCGTCACCCTCGGGGAGCGGGAGTGCTCCATCCAGAGGCGGCATCAGAAGATCGTGGAGGAGTCGCCCTCGACCGCCCTCACCCCGAAGCTGCGGCGGCGCATGGCCGAGACCGCGCTGAAAGTGGCGCGAACGGTGGGCTACCAGAACGCCGGCACCGTCGAGTTCCTGCTCGACGAGGACGGGCACTTCTTCTTCATCGAGATGAACACGCGCATCCAGGTCGAGCACCCGGTCACCGAGATGGTGACCGGCATCGATCTCATCAAAGAGCAGATCAAGATCGCCGCGGGTGAGTCGCTGGCGTTCCGGCAGGAGGACATCCAGGCCACGGGTCACTCGATCGAGTGCCGGGTCAACGCCGAGGACCCCGAGACCTTCGCGCCGTCGCCGGGGAAGATCACCAC
>DAISWT010000287.1:0-4125 GCA_036826235.1 Acidobacteriota bacterium
ATCCCGGCGGCGGGGTGCTGATCCTGACCGACATGTTCGGGGGCACCGCCACCAATGTCACGCTGGCGTTTCTGCGCGTGGGGGTCGAGATCGTCACCGGCGTCAATCTGCCGATGCTGATCAAGTTCGCCAACATCCGCGATAAGTGCTCCCTGGACGAGGCGGCCGCGCGCATCAAGGAGCAGGGGCAGCGATCGATCGCGATCGCGACGGAATATCTCGGGCCGACGGGGCGGCTGTGAGGACTGGACGGACATGATCCGGCACGACGTCGTGATCACCAACGCGCTCGGTCTGCACGCCCGCGCGGCGGCGCGCTTCGTCCAGGCAGCCAGCCGCTTCAAGAGCCGCATCCACCTGACGCACGAGGGACGCACGGCCGACGGCAAGTCGATCCTCGGCCTGCTGGCCTTGATCGGCGGGCAGGGAACTCGTCTGACCATCAGCGCCGACGGCTCGGATGAAAAGGAAGCCCTGCGCTGTCTGATCGAGCTAGTCGAGGCGCGGTTCGGGGAGGTGCGTTGACTGACGCGGCGGGTCCGGAGGGGCGGGTCGAGCTGCGCGGGATCGGCGTGTCCGCCGGCATCGCCATCGGCCGCGCCCTCGTCCTGGAGGGACCCAACGTCGCGATCTTCCGGCTAGACCTGCCTCGCGGGGAGGCCGACCGGGAAGTGGCGCGGCTCCAGCGGGCGGTGCGCCGGGCCTGGCGCCAGCTCCGGCACCTGCGGGACCGCGTGAGGAGCGAGGCGGGCGAGGCCTACGCCCGCGTCTTCGAGGCGCAGATTCTCATCCTCAAGGACAGATCCCTGCACCAGGAGACCGCCTCGCTGATCCGCCGTGAGGACGTGAACGCCGAGTGGGCGTTCCACACGGTCGTGGGGCGGTACACCCAGGTGTTCTCACAGCTCGGTGACCAGGCGCTCAAGGACCGGGGGACCGACATCGAGGACGTGGAGGCGCGGGTACAGGCCATCCTCACGGGGAGCAAGCGCCGGCACGACCTGTCGGAGCTGACCGATGACGTGATCGTGGTCAGCTCCTCGCTGTCACCTTCGGACGCCGCCGGGCTCAACCGCGAGCACGTCATCGGCCTGGCGATCGACGGCGGCGGCCCGACCTCGCACACGGCGATCATCGCCAGCGCCCTGGGCATTCCGGCGGTCGCCGGATTGCGCGACGCCAGCTCCCGCGTGCGCACGGGCGACATCCTGGCGCTCGACGGAGCCAGCGGCCTCCTCGTCCTCAGTCCCCCGGATGAGGAGACCGCCGCCTGGCGCGATCGTCGGACCCGCCAGGCGCAGCGCGAGCTCGATCTCATGATGCTGCGCGACCAGCCCGCGGTGACGCGCGAGGGCCTCCGCGTGCGGCTGCAGGCCAACGTGGAGCTCCTGGAGGAGATGCTGGCGGCGAGGCGATTCGGGGCGGAGGGAGTCGGACTGTACCGCTCTGAGTTCCTGTATCTGCACGAGGCCCCCGGTCTGCCCGACGAGGAGGCGCACTACCGCGCCTACCGGGAGCTGGCGGAGAGGGCCCTGCCGCACGACGTGGTGATCAGGACGCTCGACCTGGGCGGCGAGAAGTATTTCTCCACCATCCTGGAGCGCCGCGAGACCAACCCGGTGCTCGGCCTGCGAGGCATCCGGCTCTGTTTGAAGCGCGAGGACCTGTTTCGATCCCAGCTGCGGGGTATCTTGAGGGCGGCGGCGCACGGCAAGGTGCGCGTGATGTTTCCGATGGTCAGCGGCCTGCACGAGCTGCGGCGCGCCCGCGCCGTGTTCGACGACGTGCGGCGCGAGCTGCTCGCCGAGAGAGTGCCCTGCGACCCGGAGGTGCCTCTCGGCATCATGATCGAGGTGCCGGCCGCGGCGCTCATCGTCGATCGCCTGGCGCCTGAGGTGGACTTCTTTTCGATCGGGACGAACGATCTGATCCAGTACTCCCTCGCCATCGATCGGGGGAACGAGTCGGTCTCTTATCTCTACCAGCCCCTGCACCCTGCGATCCTGGGATTGATCCGTGGGGTCGTCGAGGCCGCGGCGCGCGCCGGCCGGCGCGTCTCGGTCTGCGGGGAGATGGCGGCCAGCCCGGTGTCCGCGGTCGTCCTGATCGGCCTGGGGATCACCGAGCTGAGCATGAACCCGGCGGCGATTCCGACGGTCAAGCAGGTGATCCGCGCGCTCAGCGCGGCCGATGCTCGCGCCCTCGTGGAGGAAGCGCTGCGCCTCGACAGCGCCGAGGAGGTCGAGGCCCTGGCGCGCATACGGGTGGCGGAGCTCGTGCCGCGGGAGCCGCAGGCGGCCCTGGGGGTGTGTCCGTGAGCGTCAGGCGCGTGCCCAAGCCCTGGGGCGAGGAGATCATCTACGCACACACCGACCGCTACGCCGGAAAGATCCTGATGATCCGCGGGGGCGAATCCCTGAGCCTTCAGTACCACAAGCACAAGGATGAGAGCATCTACCTGCTCCGGGGGTCGATGCGACTCGTGCTGCAGGACGGCGCCGCCGGCCCGCGCCAGGAGAAAATCCTGAGGGCCGGGGACGCCGAACGACTGCCGCCCCTGAAGCGCCATCGGATGGAGGCGCTGAGCGACTGCGTGGTGCTCGAGGTCAGCACCCCCGAGCTCGACGACGTCGTGAGGCTGGAGGACCGCTACGGCCGCACCTGACGTCCCGGCCGGATCGCCGGGGCGGCCCCCCCGCTTTCCCCGGCCGGCCAATTTCAGGGGCGTCATCCCGCGGATTTCGTGGGACAATTGCCCGGCGCACCGGCTCGCGAGGCGGGCCGTCCGGCCCGGAAGGTCGTGAACATGTCCGACGGCATGCCGCGCAAGGCGTTCTACAAGGTCGGCGAGGTCTGCCAGATCACCGACACGCAGCCGTACGTCCTGAGATTCTGGGAGTCCGAGTTCCCCCAGCTGGCCCCTAAAAAGAGCCGCACGGGACAAAGGTTGTATCGCCGGAAGGATGTCGACCTGGTGCTGCAGATCAAGAAACTCCTCTACGAGGAGGGCTTCACCATCGCGGCGGCCCGCAAGAAGCTCGGCATGGGCGAAGGCCAGGGGGCGCTCGACGATCTCTTCGACGTCGCGCCCGCCGACGAGCCCCCGCGGCTGGTGGAGCGGCCCAGGCCGGTCGGGTCGGTGCTGAACTCCGTCACCTCGAGGCTCGAGGAAATCCTGGACATCATGGAAGCGACCGATCGCCGGCTTCAGGATAAACGGTGAGGTTCCCTCCGGCGGCGCGCCGCCGCGCCGGCGGGTGCATGGCGATCCCGTGGGCCGTCGGGCTGCTCGGTGCCGTGGCGTCCGCGGCCCCGGCGGCGTTCGACCCGTCGACGTCCGATCCCCGGGCGATCGCGATCGCCGACCTGGTCCTGGGAGCGATGGGGGGACAGCAGGCCTGGGAGCAGACACGCTTTCTCTATTTCGCCTTCGACGTGGAGCGTGATGCGAAGCGGGTCGCCCATCGCACTCATTTGTGGGACCGCTGGGACGGGCGATTGCGTTATCAGTCCGCGGAGAAGGACGGCACTCCCATCGTTGTCCTGCTCAACGTGAATACGCGGGCGGGACAGGCGTTCCGCCTGACGCGCCAGGCCCCCGCCGACGGGACGCTGGCCCGCGGCACGGCAGCGGCCATGCCGATCGAAGCTGCGGCGGCAAAACCGCTGCTCGACGAGGCCTACGAGGCCTGGATCAACGATACCTACTGGCTGCTGATGCCCTACAAGATGAAGGACCCGGGCGTGCGGCTGAAGTACGCCGGCGAGAAGACCATCGCGGGGGCGGACTACGACCTGGTCGAGCTGACGTTCGAGGAAGTGGGCCTCACCCCGCGCGACCGCTACTGGGCCCACGTCAACCGGGTGACCCACATCATGGACCGCTGGTCCTACATCCTCCAGGACGACCCGCCCGGGAGCGAGCCGACCGTCTGGGATTGGAAGGGATGGGCGCGGCGCGGGCGCATCCTGCTGTGCCCCGAGAAGGTCAGCGAGCGGAAAGGGGCAACAGTGAAGATCCTCCACCCGATCATGGAGGTCTACGACACCCTGCCGGATGCCTATTTCGCGAGCCCCGCAGCGCTCCCCGCCGACCTCGCCGACCGGGTGAAGCCGGCTTCCTAG
>DAISWT010000288.1:0-2230 GCA_036826235.1 Acidobacteriota bacterium
CCACTGTCTTTCCCTCCTCGAGGTCCTTGTAGAAATCCTGGGTCTGGGTCAGAAGCGACACTCCCACCGTAGGCCGCCGTCCCGCGGGCGCGCCGCTGGGCGTCCCCCGGCAGCCGCACACCAGGACAAGGAGGACCGACAGAAGGACGGTCCCGCGCGACACGCGCCTCATCGCGGGCGGCCGCTCCTCGGCGCGCTTCAAGGCGTGCGCACGCTCATCGAAAAGGGAGCGCTTTCCGGCGCGGCGGCCCACGCCCGGTTCGGTCTCGGGCCCATGACGAAGGTCAGGGTTCCTCCCCTGACGATGTCCTCGTGCCGGACATACGTCTTGTCGTACGCCGTCCCGTTGAGCGTCGCCGATTGAACATAGAGGTTGCGGGGGGACAATTTCTTGGCGAGGATGGTGAACGTCCTGCCGCTGCCGAGATCGATCACCGCCCTCGGAAATCGCGGAGTCCCGATCACGTACTCCAGGCTTGCCGGACAGACGGGGTAGAAACCGAGCGCGCTGAAAACGTACCAGGCCGACATCTGGCCGCAGTCGTCGTTCCCGCTCAGCCCCGCCGGCGTATCGTCGTAGAGCGTCGTCATGATCTGCCGGATGCGCTCCTGCGTCCGCCATGGCCTGCCGGCGTAGCTGTAGAGATACGCGATGTGCTGGCTCGGCTCGTTGCCGTGCGCGTACTGGCCGATGAGACCGGCGATGTCCTCGACCTTCCTGTATCTCTCTTCGTCCGCCCGCAGCGCGAAGAGCTGATCCAGCCGCTGGGCGAACCGGTCTGCTCCGCCCATCAGGTCGATCAAGGCGCGCACGTCATGGGGAACGTACCAGGTGTACTGCCACGCGTTCCCCTCCGTGTACTCTCCGCCGTATTCGGCCTGGATCGGATCGAAGGATTCGGGAAACGAGCCGTCTGACCGCCGGGCTCGCAGGAATGCCGTTTTCGCGTCGAAGATGTTGCGGAAGCTGCCGGCCCGCTTCAGGAACCGGGCCTGATCGTCCTGCCGGCCGAGGGCACCGGTCATTGCAGCGATCGTCCAGTCGTCGTAGGCGTACTCCAGCGTCTTCGAGGCGCCCTCCTTCTCG
Organism: Acidobacteriota bacterium; assembly: GCA_036826235.1. GTDB lineage: Bacteria > Acidobacteriota > Polarisedimenticolia > Gp22-AA2 > Gp22-AA2 > Gp22-AA3. Next base: position 1,088 of record DAISWT010000288.1, read on the forward strand.
AGGTCGATCGGGACGTAACCGAATTTCATGTAGCCATCCAGTCCGCCGTAAGGCGCAAAGGTCGCGCTCGCCTTCATCGCCTCGAACGCCGACTCGGGGTCGAAGTTGCGGATCCCTTTCAGGAAGGCGTCCGCGATCACCGGGACGGCATGGTAGCCGATCATGCACCAGGTCTCGCTCGAGCCGAACGACCAGACGGGGAGGACGTGTGGCACGCTCTGATCGCGGTGCGCCAGCATGGAGCGAATCATGTCGCCGTCCCGCTCCGGCTCCAGGAGTGTCAGCAGCGGGTGCTCGGCTCGGTACGTGTCCCAGAGAGAGAAGATGTGGTAGTCGGTGAAGCCCTCGGCGACGTGGATCGCCTGGTCCGCGCCGCGGTACCGGCCGTCCACGTCCATGTACGTCACCGGAGCCAGCTTCGTGTGGTACAGCGCCGTGTAGAAGATCCGCCTCGTCCGGGGATCCCCTTCGACGGCGATCCGGCCGAGCGTCTTCTCCCAGGTCCTCCTGGCCGCCGCGCGCGCGCCATCGAAGTCCCAGCCCGGCGCCTCGGCCGCGAGGTTCTTCAGGGCGCCGTCGATGCCGACCGACGACAGCGCGACCTTCGCGAGCAGGACAGAGCCCGCCGCGTCCGGGAAGTTGAAGTAGGCCTTGAGCTTTCTTCCTGCGATCTCCGGGTAGTTCTCGAGCACGCCGCCGGTCCTCCCGAAGCCGTGATAGGGCTCCTCGAACTCGTTGACCAGGCCGTAGGACGCGAACGGCTTCGAGAACCGGATGGCGAAGTAGACGTGCCGGTCGGGGGCCCAGCCCTTGGTCTGCCGGAAGCCGGTCACCAGCGTGTCGCTCTCGACACGGATCTGCGACCAGAGAACCTTCCCGTCATAGTTGTAGATGCTGCTCACCAGGTCGAGGATCACCCGCGCGCCGTCGCGCCGCGGAAACGTGTAGCGGTGGAGACCGACGCGGCTTGTCGCGGTCAGCTCGACATTGATCCCCGCGTCGTCGAGAACCACCGAGTAGTATCCGGGCGCCGCGGTCTCGTGATCATGTGAGAAGCGGGAGCGGTAACCGGCGTCCGGGTCTGCGGGCGACCCTGGGTCGAGCCGCAGCGGGCCGTTGGTCGGCACCAGGAGGCCGTCCCCC
>DAISWT010000288.1:2292-4105 GCA_036826235.1 Acidobacteriota bacterium
CCCGCTGCCCAGGGAAAGCTCTGGTGGAAATCGCGGACCTCGGTCTCCGGACTGACCTGGACCATCCCGAATGGGACCGTGGCCCCCGGATACGTATGGCCCTCCCCGCCGGTCCCGATGAACACATCGACATCATCGTAAGAAGTCGCGGGGGCCCCGGCGGTCGCACCCTCCGCCCGGGCGCCCGGTGCCGCCCGCGGCAGGGACAGGGCCGGCAGCAGGAAGGCGGCTCCGACGACAACGGCGATACGACCTCGTCTCAGCCCGCACAAGACGGTCAATGGTAGACCGCGAGGATGTTGTGGGTCGGGTCGACCGCTGCTTTTATCGGCCTGTCGGGGAGATCGAATGAAAATTCCTTGTTCCGCCTTTCGTAGGTGCTCATGGCGCCGTCCCCGAAGTGTGCGAGGGACTGCGCTCCTCGATCGGCACGTACGGCACGTCGTACCCGAAGTGTTGCGGACCGATCACGTGAAGCCCGCACGGCGTGCGCCAGAGCGGGTGGGGCCTTGAAGCCGAGGGCGGCGACCTCCTGGCCGCGCTCGAAGTCGGGGTTCGTGATGGCGCGACCGGTCGACGCGGATACAAGTATGACGAGGTCGTGGGGCATGACGCTGGGGGTCTCGTCTTCCCAGGCCATCACATTCTCGTTCTTGAACCGGATCCTGTAACGGCTCCCCTGGTAGCGGCCGCTGCCGGCGATGGTGATTTCGCCGACGAGGAAACCGCCCTCGTCTCCCGAGTCGTAGTCGGCGATGCGGTCCCGGAACAGGAGGTACCCTTCCGCCGCCTTCAGGACCGCCTGGATCGCATCGCCTCCGGCCGCGGCAGCGACGCGTACCGCGCGACCGACCTCCCGCGCGCGGGTCAGCGAGCCGGTCACCAGGACACCGGGGCGCTTCGCGACACTCCCCGGTATCGCACCGTCGGCCACGTTTAGATTGCTCTCGCTCACGGTGGAGATGACGCGCAGGATCTCCTCCTCCCGCGACGGCTCCGCGATCGTTTCAAGAATGACCTGATCTCCGAAGGGTGAGTCTGCGGCCGCGGGCAGGACGGAGATGCCGGCGACCAGGATCGAATACTGGTCGACCTCCGGCACGGCCCGGCCCACCGCGTCGGCGTCCAGGACCGGGATCCCGAGGCGGGCCGCCGTGGACAGCGAATCGGCGACACTCCCGGGGCCGAGCTCGCCGACGATGACTCCGGCGAACGTCCTGCCAAGATGTCGTTCGAGGAGACGGAACGCGACGACAGCGAGGGAGCCGTGCAGGCGCGGGAGGCATGGCGCTCCACTGCGCCCTCTGGCAACGGCGCCTGACTCCCCACGCCGTAGGCCGCGGCGACATACTCTCCGTCGCCCAGCTCATCGACTTGCATCATCCGGAACGTCAGGCCCGCCTTCAGGTCCGTATGAATCATCACGAGCGCGTCGGCGAGGCTCCCGCCACCGCCGCAGCCGAAATAGGCGCTTCCAGCGAGAATGTCCTCGAGGTCCTGGGCGCTCAACGTCGGCACGGCCCGTCGTTCCTGTGCGGGAGCTGGTCTGCGGGAGCTTCCGAGGAGAGTGAGGCCGTTCGCGATCAGCACGAGGCGGCGGAGGAGCTGGCGACGGTTCACGGACGCACCCTCATGGGCGAGGCAGGAGAGTCGCATGCGCCACGTCGAGGCGAGTCTAGCACGCGCTGCCACCGCGTTGCCGGCGAGGATGTCGAACCCCGCTTCGTTGGCGCGGCGGCCGGAGGAGAGGAAAAAAACAAAGCCCCCCGGGACGACCCGGGGGGCTTGATCATTCAGGGGGACGTGGTCCCGT
>DAISWT010000289.1:0-4035 GCA_036826235.1 Acidobacteriota bacterium
GTTGGAACCCGTCAAGAAGTCGGAACCCGAGAACAAGTCGGAACCCGAGAAGAAGTCGGTCCAGAAGTAGAAGTGACCTCGTAACGCATCCGTTCATTCGGGGTCGCAGCCGAACGTAAGCAGGCCGCCGGTGCAACATCACCGGCGGCCGACGTTTTTGCCACCGGCCGAGTTGAGGGGACCGCGTCAGCCCCAGTTGCCCAGCAGCAGCAGGAAGTCGGCGCTCAGGTTGACCGTCCCGTGCATCAGCGTCTCCAAGGCCGCGAAGCCGCCCAGCGCCAGAACCGTCGCGAGGAAGGCGGTCATGGGTGCCCCCCGTTGCCGCCGCCATGACCGCCCCAGACGGCGCCCATGTTGTCGACGGACCCGAGCGTGGAGTCGAGCGAGCAGTGATCGCCGGCCCAGATGAGACCCGAGGCGGTGATCATATTGTTCTCGAGGATCGATTTGTGTCCGGCGTTACCGCCCCAGACGCTCCCGTAGGCGGCGATGATCTCCGCCGGCACGCTGGTCAGGCTCACGCCCACGCTCTTGCCCTTGAGCCCGTTGCCGCCCCAGACGCTGCCCAGGGTGAAGTCGAAGCCCCAGATGAGCGAGGTGTCCTGGAAATAAACGTTGCCGTCCGACGCCAGCATCGCCAGCGGCGAGGGCGCGTCCTTGGCGTAGCCTTTGGCCTGCAGCGCCGCGTCGACGTCCAGGTAGCCGGCGCCCGTCTCGAACACCAGGCGGTCGTCCTTGTCGGCCGACTTCATCAGACGCGCCTTCACCGTCGCCGGATTGAGCGAGGGGTCCTTCTGGAACAGGAGCGCCGCGGCGGCCGAGACCATCGGCGTCGCCATCGACGTCCCCGACAGCACGTAGTAGTCGCCGTCCCTGGTCGGGATGGGGGTGCCGTTCTTGTAGTCGGAGATCTTCAGAGTGAAGCTGTGGTAGTTGGTGTCCAGATACGAGCCCGCGGCGCGCAGCGACACGATCGACGTGCCGGGCGCCACCAGGTCGGGCTTGACCACGTAGTCGATGAGGCTCGGCCCCCTCGACGAGTACCACGCCAGGACGTCGTCGCTCGTGGTGACCGAGTGGGCATCGTCCATGGCCCCGACCGTGACCGCCGTGGGCTCGTTGCCCGGGCTGGTGATGGTCCCGAAGCCGCTGCCGATGCCGCCGTCGTTGCCCGACGCCACCACGACCAGGATGCCGCTGTCGTACGCCTTGCGCACCGCCAGGCACATCGGGTCGGTCCTGTACGACTCGTACACCGGGTGACCGAGCGACAGGTTCAGGACGCGGATGTTGTACGCCGTCCTGAAGCGGATGGCCCAGTCGATGCTGGAGAGGATGTCCGACGTGTACCCCGTGCCGTCCGGGTACAGCCCCCGGATCGAGATGATCTGCGATCCCGGAGCGAGACCCTTGAAAGTCCTGAACGAATAACGGTCGCTCGAGGCGGCGCCGTTGCCGTCGATGATGCCGGCGACGTGCGTGCCGTGACCGTAGTAGTCGGCCAGGCCGTTCTCGTGGCCCACGACCTCGACCTCGACCACCTGCGGGCTGCCCCTCGGCCTCAGCAGGTCCGGGTGCGCGGCGACCCCGGTGTCCACCACGGCGACCCCGATGCCCTTGCCGTCAAGGCCTCCCGAGTTGACGAAGGCGACGTCCGCCTTGACCGCCTTGTAGGCGACATCCAGGTGCGCCTTCACCGGCGAGTCGAAGGAGACGTGGGTCACTTCGGGATCGTCCGCCAGAGCGGCGAGCTGGGACGCGGGCACTCTCGCCGAGTAGCCGTGGAAGGATTCATGACGCGTCTTCACCACGCCGCCCCGGCCGTGCAGGCGGGCGAAATGAGCGGAGGTCGGCTCGTCGGCCGTCTGGATGATCACGGACAGCAGGTCGTCCGGGCCGGCCGCGTGGATCTTCTCTTCGACCTCGCGCGACAGCTTGTCGCCGCCCTGGCCGCTGTGCACCGTCGCAGGCAGCACAACGAACAGGAGGGCGATGATCGCGCCCATGGCCAGGAACCTGCGGCCCGCCCTGCCCACCGACCTCATGCGATCTCCTTCTCCGGCCAGTCACCGGGGCCGCCGCCACAGCCCACCCGTGGAGCGGCACCCGTCCTAGGAGCAAGGGGGCTGCCATCGCGCTGTTTTGTAGGGGACCTGACCAAAACCCTTGCATATCAAGGGCTTCAGTCAGATGAAGGAGGTCGCGCGCGGAGAGTACGGGTTTCGCCCTCGGGTGGGCTATCTGGACACGGAACGGAGAAGGCGGGGGGTGGTTTGGACCTAAATCCCGTCGTTCAGCAGTTTGGATGCTTGGATCGAAGGATGGACACGGGTGTCCAGACCCGAGTCAGCGGAGAGGCAGATTGCCGTCCATGACCACTTTGCAGATGTCGAGGGCGCTGATGATCCCCACCAGGACGGGACCGCGAACGATCGGGATTCTGTGGATCCTCTTCTCCCACATCATACGGCACAGCTCCTCGACCGAGGCGTCCTCCGGAGCGCTGATGACGGTCCGGGTCATGATCAGCCCCACCGTCGCCGGACCGTCGTCGCCCGCGTTGAAGCCGACGAAGCCGGAGCTGAATAATGACCTGATGTCAGGAGTTTGACGCGGACCAACATCACCCCCGCGCCCGCGGAAAACGACATCGTCCTTGGAAACAATCCCGACCAGGCGTCCTTGCGCGTCCACCACCGGGGCCCCGGTGATTCTGCGCTCCCGGAACAGGTCGCACAGATCCTCGACCCGGCTCTCCGGAGTGACGGTGGCCACGTTCTTCGTCATGATGTCGGCTGCGCGCATGGTCTCCTCTCGGGTCGAAGAAACGCCCGGTGCGCGCGGATCATCGGCGATCGCCTGCCCGCCGGTCAAGAGACGGGGGTGGCGCCTTCCCTCCCAAAACCTATATTGCAGTGAGGCGCGGGCACATGGGCCCGTCGCCCTCCGTGTGGTCTGGGCCCGCCATGGACCTGAGCGGTCTGAAGGAAATCGTCAAGGACCTCACACAGAGCGCTGAATCTCGCGCCGTGTCCAGGGCCCTGAAGTGCTACGCTAAGGGGCAGATCGACAAGGCGATCGAAATCCTCACCGAAGCGAAGGCGGCCTCTCCGGAGAACGCCGACATCCTGTTCGACCTGAGCCGCTACCTGGTCCTGGCGAACCGGGGCAGCGAGGCGGCGGAGGCGCTGCGCTCGGTGCTGCGCCGCCACCCGCGGTCGTACCAGCGCGCCAGCGAGATGATCGAGGAGCTGCGCGCCCGGCACGCCCAGGTCACCCCCCTGTACGACGCCGTCGCCGAGCACTTCATCCGGCACGACGACTTCAAGAACGCGCTCGAGGCGCTGGCGAGAATGAAGCCCGAGGAGATCCGCGCCCTCATGCCGCGCCATCGCGGCAAGTGGGAGGGGCTGCGCAAGAGCGCCCCGGACGCCAAGATGGTCAAGACGTCCCTGCACTCCGCCTACTACCTGGCTCTCTGCCACGAGGCGCTGCGGGACTACGATCCGGCGGCCTCCATCTACCGGATGGTCGCCAAGAACAACCCCGAAGAGATGCCGAAGATCCTGGGCCGCCTCGAGGCGCTACTGGCCAAGGACTACCAGAACGCCGCCCTGCGCCTGGCGGTCGGCGACCTGTTCCTGCGCTCCGGCCGCGCGAACGACGCGGTCCAGCAGTTCGCGCTGGTCCTGGAGACCGACGCGCGCGGCGCCGGGCCTGTGGCGGAACGGATCAAGGACTTCCTGAAGGAGAAGGGAGAGACGCCCGAGCTGCGCTGGCTCATGGTCTCGGCGCACCTGGCGGCGAAAGAGGAGGAGTCCGCCCTGGCCGCCATGCGGCCCCTGGTCGAGGCGGGCGCGCTTCTGAACCAGGTCGTGCCGGCGCTGGAATCGCTCGCGGTGTCCGAGAAGGACAAGAGCGGCGAGGCCCGCCGGCTGCTCGCCGCCGCTCTGGCGCGCCGGGGCCAGTCGCAGTCCGCCGTCAACATCCTGCTGACCGTCGCCGAGGAGAAGGGGCTGCCGATCATCCGCGACG
>DAISWT010000290.1:0-4029 GCA_036826235.1 Acidobacteriota bacterium
ATCCCTCCCTGTCCCAGGCGGTGCAGCGTGTGGGGGACGCCTACATGAGGACGCGGCTCACCGATCGGGCGCGGGGGCTCTTCTCGCGGCTGTACGCCTGGCAGCGGCGGGGCGTGTGATCAAGGTGAGCAGAAAGGGGATCGCGCGCTGGATCGTGGCGGCGATGGCCCTCCTCCTGCTCGTCGGGGCTGCGCACCGGTTGCCGATCGGCGCCTGGCTGAGGGATTTGAACGATTTGTTTGCACGCCTCGGGTTCTCGGGGATCGCCCTGTTCGCGGTGGTCTACGCGCTGGCGGCGATCCTGTTCGTCCCGGGATCGGCCCTGACCATCGGCGCGGGAGTCATCTACGGTCTCGGGTGGGGCTTCGTCGCCGTCTCGGCCGGCTCGACCCTGGGAGCCGCCGGAGGCTTCTTGATCGCCCGGTACCTGGCGCGCCGGCGGGTCGAGCGCTGGGCCGCGGCGAACCCGCGCTTTGCCGCGATTGATCAGGCGGTCGGTCGTGAAGGCTGGAAAATCGTCCTGCTGACGCGGCTGAGCCCGGCCTTCCCGTACACCCTTCTCAATTACCTGTACGGCCTGACGCGCGTGTCGTTCGGTGCCTATGTCCTGGCGTCCTGGGTCGGCATGATGCCCGGCACGCTCCTGTACGTCTATCTCGGCTTCGCAGGCCGTGCCGTCGCCCAGGCGGCCACCGGCCAGGCGCGGCGCACTCCCGCCGAACACGCCATGTGGGCGGTCGGCCTCCTGGCCACGCTGGCCGTCACGATCTACGTCACCCGCCTGGCGCGCCGGGCGCTGCGCAGCCGCGCCGACGTGAGCACATGACGCGGATCGAAAGCTTCTTCCTCACCGGATCTGCCGGCAGGATCGAGTGCATGCTGAAGCGGCCCGATGTGCCTGAGATGGCGGGTCGCTCGGCGACCTCCACGGCGCCGGCGGCGGCCGCGGTGATCTGCCATCCGCACCCCTTGTTCGGCGGCACGATGCACAACAAGGTCGTGCACGCGGCGGCTGAGGCGATCGTCGGCGCCGGGCTGCCGGTCCTGCGTTTCAACTTCCGTGGCGTCGGCGGCAGCGGGGGCAGGCACGACGGCGGGCGAGGCGAGCAGGACGACTTGAAGACGGTGATTGATCACCTGGCGGGGTTGTACCCGGGCAAGCCGCTCCTGGTCGCCGGCTACTCGTTCGGGGCCTACGTCGCCCTGCACGTCGGCACCCGTGACGACCGGGCGGCGGCCCTGATCGGCGTCGGCCTTCCGGTGAACCTCGTGGGATTCGGATTCCTGCGTGAGTCCCACAAGCCGCTGACGATCATGCAGGGGGATCAGGACGAGTTCGGCCCGCTGCCGCTGGTCATGGCGCTGGCCGCGTCGCTTCCCGGTGGAGCGCGCGTGGTGGTGATCAAGGGCGCCCCGCACAACTTCGCGGGGCGGCTCGACGAGCTGGCGCGCCGCGTGGCCGAGGCGATCCCGGAGGAGCTGCGCGCCGGGCCATTGTGATGCCCCGCGGGCGGTGGTATCGTACGGGTCGTCCAACCTGGACGGAGGAATGCCTATGAAGCGGAGTCTCGTCGTGAGCATGGCGCTTGCGATCGGGCTGGGGCTGGCCTCGGCGCGGGCCGAGGAGGCCGCCAAGCCCGACGCCGGCAAGGTCGAGAAGGGGCAGAAGGTTTACGCCGACAAGCACTGCAGCATGTGCCACTCCATCGCCGGCAAGGGAAACCCGAAGACGCCGCTCGACGGCGTCGGCAGCAAGATGAGCGCCGACGACCTCAAGAAATACATCATCAACCCGAAATCGGTGAAACCCGACTCGAAGATGATGGCCAACCCCAACCTCCCGGCCGAAGAGCTCGATGCCCTGATCGTCTACCTGAAGACCCTGACCAAGAAGTGATGGCTCCCGGACACCGCCCTATTGCCGCGCCGGGACTTTGCCTGGCGCTGGCCGTGGCCCTGACCGCGACCCTGCCGACGACCCAGACCGTCGCGGTGGCGGCCGAACTGCCGCCGCACGTTCTTTACATCAAGGCGGGCCTGCTCATCGACGGGACGGGCGGCCCCCCCAGGCGCGACGTGGCGATCCTGGTGCGCGGCGATCGGATCGAGAAGATCGACACGCTCAAGGCGCTTCCCCGCCCGCAAGGGGCCGACCTGCTCGACCTGTCGGGCAAGACGGTCCTGCCGGGTCTGATCGACTGTCACGATCACCTGACGCTCAACGTCAAGAAGGGCTGGGAGTACGAGCCGGTCCTGCGGACCGAGGTCGACGCCGGGATCGCCGGCACGGTGTACGCGCTGCGGACGCTGCGGGCCGGGTTCACGACCGTGCGCAACGTCGGCGACAGCGGCGGCGCGAGCGTATCGCTCCGCCGCGCCATCGAGGAAGGCCTGATCGAGGGGCCACGCATCGTCACGGCGCGCGAGATGCTCTCCATGACCGGCGGGCACGGCGACGATTTCAACGCCTTCCGCCCGGACCTCAGGGTTGCGGGCGCCGGCAAGATCGAGTCGGGAGTGTGCGACTCCGCCGACGAATGTCGCGCCGCGGTGCGCTACCAGGTGAAGTACGGCGCCGACCTGATCAAGATCGCCGCGACCGGCGGCGTGCTCTCCGCCGGCGACGAGCTCGGAGCGCGGCAGTTCTCCGACGAGGAGCTGCGGGCACTCATCGGCGAGGCCCACGCCCTGGGGCGCAAGGTGGCGGCGCACGCCCACGGCACCGCCGGCATCAAAGCGGCGGTCCTGGCCGGCATCGACTCGATCGAGCACGGCTCGATCCTCGACGACGAGGCGGTCCGGCTGATGAAGGAGCACGGCACCTTTCTCGTGCCGACGCTGATGGCCGGCGAGGCGGTCTTCACCAGGGCGAAGAGCGGTCAGCTTCCGGACTACTCCATTGCCAAGGGGCTCGCCGTCTGGCCGATGATGCAGCAGTCGTTTCGCAAGGCCCACGAGGCGGGCGTGAAGATCGCCTTCGGCACCGACACCGGCGTCACGCCGCACGGCGAGAACGCGCACGAGTTCGAGCTTCTGGTCGCCAACGGCATGAAGCCGATGGAAGCGATCCTCGCCGCCACCCGCAACGCCGCCGTGCTGCTCGGGCGGGACAAGGACATCGGGACGGTCGAGTCCGGCAAGCTCGCCGATCTGGCGGCCTTCGACGGCGATCCCGCCGGCGACGTCTCCGTCCTGAAGAAGCCGGTGGCCGTCGTCAAGGGCGGCCGACCGGTCGAACTCGGCAGATGACGCCGCCCGGCGCGCCAGTCATCCGCGTCGGGATCAGCGCCTGTCTTCTCGGACAGGCGGTGCGCTACGACGGGGGGCACAAGCGGGACTCGATCATCATCGAGGCGCTGGGTTGTCTGTTCGAGTGGGTGCCGGTCTGCCCCGAGGTGGAGGCGGGGCTCGGAGTGCCGCGCGAGCCGCTCGCCCTGGAAGGGAGCCCGGGGGCGCCGGAAGACGAACAGCGTCTGCAGGCGGTCCGGCGACGCGACGAATTCGTCGAGCGCGTTCTATCCTACCGGCGGTCGCTGCGGCTCCGGAACAACGCATGAAGACCCCGGGGCGCGCCACCCCCGAGGCGACACGCCGGCATCTCGATCGCTTTCCGGCGCATGAGCCACACGGCCACACCTGCCTCGGCGCGACCGGCCTCACCGTCAGCCGTCTCGGCTTCGGCGCCTACCGGGTGGACGACGAGACGGCCGAGCACCGCCAGGCGCTGGAGGCGGCGCTGGCCGCCGGCTGCAATCTGATCGACACCTCCACCAACTACACCGACGGCGGCAGCGAGCGGCTGATCGGCGACGTCCTGCACCGGGCGCACGCGGGCGGCGGTCCGCGACGCGACGCGGTCATCGTCGTCTCCAAGATCGGCTACGTGCAGGGCGAGAACCTGAGCCTGGCGATGGAGCGCGAGCGCTCCGGCTTCCCGTTCCCCGAGATGGTGAAGTACATGGACGGATGCTGGCACTGCATCCATCCCGACTTCCTGCGCGACCAGCTGGCGCGCTCGCGCGAGCGGCT
>DAISWT010000291.1:0-4022 GCA_036826235.1 Acidobacteriota bacterium
TACACCGACGGCCAGTGGCACCACGTCGCCTTCGTGGTCGACGCCTCCGGCGGGCGGCTGTACGTCGACGGCGTCCAGAAGGCGGCGCGCGCCTGGACCGGCACCGCCGGCGCCACCACTACGATCGCCAGCCTGACTTTCGGCCGCTACCCCGGGATCGCCACGCCGTTCATGTCCGGCGCGCTCGATGACGCGCGCCTCTATGCACGCCCTCTGAACGACGACCAGATCGCCGACCTCTACGAGGGGCACGTCCCCGGTCTTTAGGAGCGTGTCCGAGATTCGCGGGTCGCGCTGGTGACGGGCCGCCTCCAGACGTTCGCGGTAGCCGCTGTAGGCGAAGTGGACCAGGGAAGGCAACCTCCCCTGTTGGTGAGAACTCTGAATCGCCGCGCGGTGATGCCTGCCCCGGGCATTGAAGCAGACTCCGGGGCTGCCGTCGCTGCCCAGGCCCGTCGTAAGTCTCTTACGCACAAAGGTGTTAAGCTGGATGGTCTTCGCAACGAAAGGACGTCCGACTGCGCCACGCACCTCGCCACCGCTTGCTCCTGTCCTGCCTCGGGGCCTGCGTTCTTGCCGGATTCGGACGGAACGGGACGAGCGCCGGGCGGTCGGATCAGCCCGCGACGCCGCCGATCTCGGCCCGCCAGGGAGAGGCGGGCGGCGTCGGCCTGGTCATCTCCGACGCGGGGCCGATCCCCGGAGATCTGGTCAGTCTTGCCGAAAAGTCTCCCTGTCTTGTCTTGATCCGGATCGGCCGGGGCGTCCTCGAGGCGCCCGGGCGCCTCGACCCGCTCCTGGATGCCGCCGCGCGGCAGCGGCTGCGGGTGTCCGTCTCGATTTCTGAAGAAGACTGGGGCGATCGCAACGCCCTATCAGGTCCCGGCGCGCCGCTGTCAGACCTGTGGGCGGAGCGTCTCGGCGCCCTCGCCCGGCATGCCGGCGGCGCCGTGGCGGCGTACCAGATCTTCGAGCGGCCGGCGGAACGTTTCGGCGCGGCCGACTACGCGTACCTGCTCAAGAAGGCCGCGGTCGCGGTCCGCGCCGCGAACCCGCGGGCGCGCATCGTCCTGGGAGGTCTCGGGCCCGGCGACACGTCCTGGCTCGAGGAGCTGTACGCGCGGGACGCCGCCCCGTACCTCGACATCCTGGCCGCGCGCGACCTGCCGTCCCTCGCCGCCATCCTGGAGCTGCGCGACCGGCTCGATCCCAGCGCGGCGGTCTGGATCGTCGGCGCCGCCGTCGACCCCGCAGCGCCGCGGCCCTCGGCGACGCGGGTCTACCTCGAGGCGCGTGCCCGGGGCGCCGACGCGGTCCTGTTCGAAGCGCCGCCGGCCGCCGCGCCGGTGCCGGAGACCGGCCAGCCAGTCACCGGCCTCGGCGACCTTCTGGCGACGCTGCGCTCGCTCCTGCCGTCGGCCCTGGCACCGGCGTCGCCCGCAGCGCTGCCGTTCGACCCCGCGGCCGCCTCCGTGACCCTGACCCCCGCCGACACCGCGATCACGACGAGCGTGGCGGCGACCGGCTTCTACGACCCGCGCACGCGCAACGGGATCGCCGCCTACCGCGCTCCGGAGCTGCCGTCTGATGCGGTGGCCCGCGTCCACTTCACGCTGCGCGCCCCCGTCGAGTCAATCGATCTGTTCGATCCCGAGACGCTTGCCACGACGTCCCTCGCCGGCTACGTCCTGGCCGGCCGGGTGATCTTCGCGCCGGTCCGCGCCACCGATCTGCTGCTGAGATATCGGCTGGCGGTCGAGGCGCTGCCTCTCCAGGAGACCCAGGTGGGCGCCGTCGGCGAGCTGACCGCCGAGGAGATCATCGCGCTCGAGCGCCAGACGCGCGCCGCGCAGGAGACCCGCCTGAAGCATTACGAGGCGCGCGCCTCCGTGGCGATCCACTACACCATCGCGGCGGTGGCGCAGTCGGTCGACGTGGTGACCGAGAACCGGCTGTACGTGCACGACGGGAAGCAGGACTACGAGCAGACCGACCTGTTCGTGGATGGGGCGCGCTGGCGCGGCAAGAAGCCGCCGTACCTGCCGTTCATCCAGCCGGACAAGGTGAAAGAGGTGCCGCTGACCATCGCGCTCGACGAGGGCTATCGCTACACCCTGGTCAAGCGCGACCGCGTCGACGACCGCGACTGCTACGTCCTGTCGTTCGAGCCGAAAGTCATGGACGTCAGCCTGTACGAAGGGCGCATCGCCATCGATGCCGTCCTGTTCACCCGCGTACGCATGGAGGCGGTGCAGACCGGTCTGAAGGATCCCCTGCGCGCCAACCAGGTGACCTACCACTTCGGCCCGGTGCCCGGGCCGGACGGAGCCTACTGGCTGCCGCTCGCGGTGGATGGCCAGATGGTGTTCGAGGTGCTCGGCCAGAACCTGGTCGTGGAGCGACAGGCGCGCTACAGCGACTTCGCAATCAACCGGGAGGACTTCCCGACGCGTCTCGCGGGCGCGTACCAGTCGGGCCGGCCGTTGTTCCGCGAGACCGACGAGGGGTATTACAAGCTCGACGCCACAGGCCGGGAAGAGCTCCTGAAGAGCGCCAGCACGCCGCGCAACACCTTCCTGGTGATGGGCGTGAGCGTCGGAAGCACCGGGCTCCCGAGCCTGCCGTTCGCCGGTGTGAATTTCTTCGATTTCAACTACAGGGACACCGGCACGCAGCTCAACATCGCCTGGGCAGGCCCGTTCGTCGATCTGTCCTGGACCGATCCACACGTCACCGAGCCGGGCCCCGACCGGACGCCCGTCGCGTTCACCGCCCAGGGGACGTTCATCGGCGTGCCGCTGCGGGACAAGAACGCCCGCACGGACGGCACGTCATCCGGCGAGACCCTCGACATCTATCGCGAGCAGGTGCAGGCGTCGGTCGCCGTGCCGATGGGGCACTTCCTGAAGTGGACCCTGCAGGGAAGGACGACCTACATGGACTTCGCGCGGCGCAGCGAGACCGACGACGCCTTCGTGATCCCGGCGACCACCATCGACACAGGGATCCTGCTGCGCCTCGAGTTCAACCGCGGCGGTTACATCCTCGGGGCGTGGGCCGAGGGCGCCCGCCGCAGCGCCTGGAAGCCCTGGGGTCTGCCGGGCAACCCGTTCAGTCCCGGCGACAAGGACTACACGCGTCTCGGTGCCGAGCTGAGAAAGGCGCTTTACCTGGGCGAGTTCCAGAAGGTGAATCTCGGTCTGTCCGGGTTCGACGGGCGCAGCCTCGATCGCTTCTCGCGCTTCGAGCTGGGCGACTTCCGCTCCGCCCGGGTGCGCGGCTTCAACGGCTCCGGCTTCCACTTCGACCGCGGTCTGGTCGCCGACGCCTCGTACGCCTTCACCATCCGCGAGGCCCTGCGTGTCGACACCGGCATCCAGGCCGGCTGGATCCAGAGCGTAGACGATTTCGGCCCCGGCTATGTGCGCGTCGTCGGCGCCGGTCTGGCACTGGAGTTCTCCGGCCCCTGGAGCACCCTGGTGAACGTGCGCTTCGGTCACGCCCTGGAGTCGTCACTCCCCGGCCGCTCGGGGGGCAGCAACGATGTCCGCTTCGTGATGTTCAAGACCTTCGACCGGTGGAGCCGGAAGGGCAGGCCGTGAGAAACCGGACCGCTGGAATCGACATCTAATGTAAGGATCATAAGAGGAGTCAAACGCATGCGTCAGCAGTTTTCCTGGATGACCGATGGAGCCTCCAAGCCGACTTCCGAGCGGCCGAAGCCCGACGGCGAGATGCTTCCGGCGGCGGCATCGGCCGCTCCGGCGGCGAGCCCTGACGACGGCGCGCTTCTGGACGAGTACTCGCGGGCGGTCATCCGCGCCGTCGAGAAGGTCAGCCCGGCGGTCGTCAACGTCGATGTCTTCAAGAGCGCGCGGCTGCTCCGGCCGGGCGGCCGGGCGCCCTCGCCGGGCAAGGACGCCGCCGAGAGGGAGATCCGCGCCGGCAGCGGCTCGGGGTTCATCTTCACGCCGGGCGGCTTCGTTCTCACCAACAGCCACGTCGTGGGCGGCGCCGGCCGC
>DAISWT010000292.1:0-4010 GCA_036826235.1 Acidobacteriota bacterium
AGTGGACCACGGCTTCGGAGAAGGGACTGGCGGCCTGGAACATCTATCGCTCCGAGACGCCGGGCGGCCCGTTCAGCCGACTCAACCAGGTCGCGGTCCCGGCCCTCGGTGACAGCGCCTCCGACACCGGCTACATCTTCGTGGACGGTTACCTGCATTCCGGCCGGCGCTACTACTATCTCCTGGAAGGCCTCACGAACCTGGGCCTGCCGCAGCGCACGCACGTCGTCAGCGCCCGGATGCCTGTCGCCCGCTGAGCCGCCGTCCCTTCCCCTGCTCCAGAGTCACGAAGCGGTCGATCGGAACCGCGCTGAACTCCTCGGAGAAACCGCCGCGCCCCGGCCAGCGGACCACCACCCGATCGATGACCGAGGCGGTCCCCAGGCCGAAGTGCAGGCGGCGGTCCCCCTGCGACAGGTACGAGGAGCCGGTGCGCGCGTAGCGCAGCCGCGGAGCGCGCTCGGCCAGGACCGTGACGGCCGCGCCGACGGCGTCGCGGTTCGGCGGCGCGCCCGACAGGGTGATGGTCACCCAGTGCCCGCGGGGCGGCCCGGCGTTGCGCAGCAGGATCGCCGGGCCGTTGTTCTGGGTCAGCAGGATGTCCTCGTCGCCGTCGTCGTCGTAATCGAACGCGACCGCGCCGCGGCCGACGTAGCGGCGTCCGAGCGGCGACGCGGCCGGGTACGCCAGGCGCTCGAACCGGCCGGCGCCGACGTTGCGGTACAGGGCGGCGCGCTGCTCGAAGGTGATGGTGTCGCTGAACAGGCCGATATTGTCGATGATGTGACCGTTGGCGACGAACACGTCCAGGTCGCCGTCGTTGTCCGGGTCGAAGAAGAAGGTCCCGAAGCCGAGGTCGAGGAGCGACGGCGCGCCCAGCCCCGAGACGAAGGTGCGGTCGGAGAACAGACCGCCACCGTCGTTGTGGTACAGCTCGTTGGTCTCCCCCGCCAAGTTGGTGACGAAGATATCGAGACGGCCGTCGTTGTCGTAGTCGGCCATGTCGGTCCCCATGCCGGCCTGCGGGATGCCGTCCTCCGACAGCGCCACGCCGGCCAGACCGCCGACCTCCTCGAAGACGCCGTTCCCCTTGTTGCGCCACAGGAAGTTCGGCGTGTCGTCGTTGGCGACGTAGATGTCCTGGTCGCCGTCGCCGTCGTAGTCGCCCCACACCACCCCCAGCCCCTTGCCGGTGGTGTCGATGATCCCGGCCGACCGGGTGGCGTCCTCGAACGTTCCGTCGCCGCGGTTCCGGTAGAAGACGTCCGGCTGGGGGTCGAAGTTGCGCGGGTGGCAGACAGTGCGCCAGCCGGGACGGTTCTCCCCGCAGTACAGGTTGTTGTTCTCGTCGAAGGTGACGTAGTTCGTCACGTACAGGTCGAGGTCGCCGTCCGCGTCCGCGTCGGCGAAGGCGGCGCTGGCCGACCAGAGCGGGCAGCCGACGCCGGCCTTGTCCGTGACATCGGTGAACGTGCCGTCCCCGTTGTTGCGGTACAGGACGTTCGGCCCGTAGTAGGTCACGTACAGATCGCGATCGCCGTCGCCGTCGATGTCTCCCGCGGTGCAGCCGAAACCGTACCGGTCGGGTCCGCCGACTCCGGCCCTGTCGGTCACGTCCTCGAAACGGCCGTGCCCCAGGTTGCGGTACAGGGCCGAGCGCAGCGGCCCCTGCGGCGTGAACCCGGGCAGGCGCCCGCTCTGGACGAAGTAGATGTCTTGCAGACCGTCGCCGTCGTAGTCGAAGACGCACACACCCGCGCCGAGCGTCTCGAGAATGTACTTCTGTCCGGTCGCCCCGTTGACGTGCCGAAAGGTAATACCCGCCTCGGACGTGACGTCCTCGAACCGCGCGCCCTCCGGCTGTCCCGCCAGCTGATCCGCCGTCGCGGCGCCCGGATCCGGGCGGGCCGGCCCGGCGTCGCGCCGATCGGGTCCGCAGGCGGCGAGCGCCATGCCCCACGCCACGAACAGGAGGCGACCGGGGCGCGCCCCCGGCCTCACGGGCCACCCACCGGTTTGATCTCCATCGCCGATCCGGGCGAGCGCGCGCGCAGGTCGTTGTAGATCTTCATTTCCTCCTGAAATCGATCGGGCTCGCCACGCGCCATGTAGACACCCGCCAGGTAGTAATGCGGCTCTGCGAACTCGGGATTGACCGCAATCGCTTTCTGCAGCGTGTCGACCGCCTGGTCGAGCCGGTTGGCCAGGGCGTGCAGGCGGCCGAGCTCAGCCAGGGCCCGCTCGTTGCGTGGCTCGATCGCCAGGCAGCGGTCCAGGGAGCGTTTCGCCTCGTCGAGGCTGCCGAGCGCCATGTAGGTCGACCCGAGGTGCAAATAGACTTGCGGGTCGTTCGGATCCTCCCGGGCTATTGCCAGAAACTCCTGGAGCGCCGCCTTGTAGTCTTCGCGGTTGAACGCCTCCACCGCCTTCAGGCGATGGTCGCGCACGCGGTTCTCTACGTGCAGGCGCACCAGCGCCTCCTGCTGCATCCTGCGCCAGGAGGCGGCCTCCGCCGTGCGTCCCAGGCGCGTCTCGATGGTCACCAGGTGGCTGAGCGCCCCGGGGTGCCCCGGGGCGAGCTCGTGGACGCGGCGCATCTCACCGGCCGCCTCGGCGAAGGCGGCGCGCCGCTCCAGCGCCAGGCCCAGGACGTAATGCGCCTCGGCGCTGTCCGGCTGCCTGGCGATCACGTCGCGCGCCCCGGCCTCGGCCTCGGCGGTGCGGCCGAGACGCGCGTCCAGGAGCGCCCCCTTCAGCCGCGCCGTCGTGTTGCCGGGATCGCTGCGCAGCACGTCGGCAAGCATAGCCTTCGCGTCATCGTACCGGCCGGTGTCGACGAGCACCGCGGCGAGACCGAGCCGGGCGCCGATCGAGGCGGGCTCGACTGCCAGGGCGGCGCGGAAACTGTCCTCGGCTTGCTTCCGACGATCGCTGCGGGCGTAGATCGAGCCGAGCGTTTCCAGCAGACGCCGGTCGCGCGGGGCGCTCTTGAGCGCCACCGCCAGATATGGCTCGGCCCCCTTCAGGTCGCCCTGTCTGAACAGTAGCAGGCCGGTCTCGATCGGGGGGAGGCGCTGTGTGCCGACGGCCGGGGCGTCGATCCCCCCAGCGGGTGGAGCGCTTGCGCCCGCGTCGGCCGACGGGGACGCCGGACCGGCTGAAGAGGACGTGTCGCCGGTCCGTCCGCAGGAGCACAGGACGACCAGGGTAAGAATCGACACTGACTGATGAATTATGACCCGCAGACCGATCCACGGCATCCAGGCATATATTACACTGCGGGAGTTGCGCGAGACATCGACCCTTGTCCGGAGGAGGGAATATGATGTCGTGCGAAGCGAATCCTGTCTTCCTCCTTGAAGTTCGTCCTAGAAAAATAGCGCCTTATTGGCGGAGGAAAGGCCTCCGCTCCAAGTAGCCGTCCACGGTTCGGAGCCGGGGGTGTTGATTTCAGGCAGCCATTCGGGCCTGTCGAGTTTCTCTCCGAAGGGTGGAACTCATCCGCCTGCGACGCTTGGTCTCTCGGCACAGGTGCCAAAGGACGTGGAGCATCAAATCGTTGATCGTTTTGCAACGATGGTTCCGGGTGACGTTCGCGTGCACCTCTCGCCACACCCGGCCGATGGCGTTATGTCCGGGACTGTCAAGGGGCAGGAAGTGCAGCGGGAACAAGCCTGCGAGCTGTTGCAGGTACTCGAGCACCCGCCGGCTGGATCGGGGGTTGAGATAGATGTCGATCTTAGTCTCCGAAGTAGGCGACCTCGTCGGCGGACAGATGATCGAGGTTCTTCCAAATGGGCCGCAGGTGACGCGCCTTACGGGCTCTGGACCAGGCGCAGACGACCGTCGGACGAGCCATGTCCCGGCGCGCTCTGAGAACGGTGAGCATGCGGGTCATGGTGGTCACGCTCACGCGCGCTCCGGTGCGGTGCTGCGGTGTCTTCGCGAGCAACTCGCGGGTCTAGGTCGGACGCGATCATCCATCAGGCTGCGCCGATGCCACCACCAGT
>DAISWT010000293.1:0-4005 GCA_036826235.1 Acidobacteriota bacterium
CTGGAACGCTGGGATGGCAATCGGGATCTTCGGCTTCGCCGGGCCGACGATCCGGATGATCGGGACGGACGGGATCGGCGGTTCCGAAGGTGGCGTCTGGGCGGACGCGGGCGACTCCTGCCGCGCGGCCGGCGCCAGACCGGCGGCCATTCCGCCCAGCAGGATCAGGAGCGCCGGAAGCGACAGCAGTTTTTTCTCGAGGTGTCTCACGGGCTCCCCCGGGGAACCGAATTAGTCCGGCGTCAGGACAATTTCGATCGGCAGCGCGAGGGTCGGGTAGCTCAGGCTCGAGGGAAACGGCGGGAAGATCGCCTCGTGGTCGGACCTGGGCGTGAACGTCCCGGGCTGCCAGCGCGTCGTACCCGCTCGGCGCGACGATGACGACGCTGCTCACCCGGCCGCTGCTGGTGACGATGACCCGCACCTGCGTGGTGAACGCCCGGCGGCTCGTCTCCGCCGATGGGTACAGCGGCTTCTTCCATGCGCTCTCGATGTTGCGCTTGACCAGCGCGCCGTAGAAATTGAGGGCGTCGGTCTGCTCCACCCCACCGCCGCCGTATCCGCCCCCCGGCGACCCGGTGCCGCCGGAAGCCCCCGGCGCCTGGGAGACGTTACCCGGGTGCTCCGACGGAGGGGGAGTGCCCCGCGCGGCGGCCGGGCTCTTCGTCTCGGCCGGCTTCGCCTGGGTGGCCTTGGTCTCCGGTGTCTTCTTCGGCTCGGGCGTCTTCTTCAGGTCCGGCTTCCTGGCGACGTGCTGCGGGATCTTGATCGCCTTCTCCTCCTTCTTCGTCACCTGGGTCTGCGGAGCGGGTCTGGAAGGCGCGCCGGCGGGGGGAGGCGAGGCGGCCGGCGGCCCGCCGGCAAGAGAGACCAGGTCGACGACGTATACGGGGGTGAAGCCGGGGCGCGGCAGGAGCCGGGGCAGGCCGAAGATCAGGAAGAAGCCGAACAGGTGCAGCCCGATCGACAGGGCCAGGGTCAATCTCCAGGGCAGGGACGGTGGGCCGAGGTCGTAGGCGACCGGACTCGGGCTCATCGGGACGCGCTCTTCTTGTCGCCCGTGCGGGCGGGCTGGGTCACCATGCCGACCCGATCGGCCCCGGCCTTCTTGATCTGGTCCATCACGACCATGACCCGGCCGTACGGGACCTCCTGATCGGCGCGCAGGAAGACGAAATCGATCCCGGTGCGTTTGATCTCGGTCTTCAGGCGATCGGTGAGCAGGTTCACGTTCACCGGATGATCGTTGAGATACACGGTGCTGTCGCTGTCAATCGCCACGACCAGCCGCTGCTCGGTGGCGTCCGAGCCGGACTCGGTCTTCGGCAGGCGGACGTCGATGCCGCGTGTCATCATGGGGGCGGTCACCATGAAGATGATCAGCAGGACCAGGATGACGTCCACCAGAGGCGTCACGTTGATGTCCGACAGCGCCGGGCCGAATCGCCCGCGGCCGCGGCCCGGCAGGGTCATCGCCATCGCGTCAGACGCGGATCTTGCCCGCTTCGACGGCAGCCGAGGCGGCGCGGCCGGCCTCGATCTGGGTCTCGGCGATCGAGGCGAATCCGAGGACGAAGCGATCGATGCGGCCGCCCAGACGGCGCGCCCGGGCCAGGAGGAGGTTGTAGCCGACGACGGCCGGGATGGCGGCGAACAGTCCGGCGGCGGTGGTGACCAGCGCCTCGGAGATCCCGGGCGCGACCGCCGCGAGGCTGGCGGAGCCGGCGATGCCGATTCCCTGGAAGGCGTTCATGATGCCCCAGACGGTCCCGAACAGCCCGATGAACGGAGTGACGGCACCGGTGGTGGCCAGCAGGCTGAGGTTGCGGTCGAGGCGGTCCGCCTCGGCCGCCGCGGTCTCCTCGAGCCGGCGCCGCACGCGCTCGAGGATGCGTGACCGCTCCTCGTCGGGGATGCCGGCGCTGCCGCGGAACCGGCTCACCCCCTCGGCGATCGCCGAGGTCAGCTCCCTGAAGCCGGCGTTGAACATCGGCACGAGGGGGCTGGCGCGGAAGCGGCCGCTGCGCTCGCGCAGGTCGGCGAGCCTCTTCTCGTGCTCCAGGGCCTGCAGGAAGCGGGCCGTGTCGATCTCGGCCCGGCGCAGCGCCCGGTGGCGCTCGAGGATCACCGCCCAGGAGAGCACGGAGAATCCGAGCAGGATCAGGAGAACGAACTTGACGAGCGCCCCGGAGTCGGCGATGAGACGCAGGATATCGCCCTGGGAGCCCGCGGTCGCGGCCGCCAGGACGAAGCCTGAGGCTGTGGTCATCCGGGGTCTCCTGAGAAGGGCGCGCGATCGCGCAACAGGTTCGAGCAACGTAAGTTAACACACGCTCCGTTCCTTGACAACCCTGGATCGCTCTGATAGGATGCGCGGCCGATCGAACCCGCGCGGCAGTGCACCCTCCACAAGACGAGTTCGATGCTCCGTTGCCTGCACATCACCAACCTCGCGATCGTTCGCGAGCTGACTCTGGAATTGGGGCGCGGTCTGAATCTGCTCACGGGGGAGACCGGCGCAGGAAAATCGATCCTGGTCGACGCGCTGGCCCTCGTCCTGGGCGGACGGTCCGGTCCCGAGATGATCCGCGCCGGGGAGGAGCGCGTCTCGGTCGAGGCGGAGTTCGACCTGTCGGCGAACCGCACCGCCCGCGCTTTCCTGGAGGAGCGGGGCTATGCCATGGAGGGGGGCTCGATCGTGGCGCGCCGCGAGATCCTCGCGCAGGGCAGGGGACGCGCGTTCGCCGGGGGATCGCTCGCGCCGCTGTCGGACCTCAAGGCCCTTGCCGCGACCCTGGTCGACGTGCACGGCCAGCATCAGCAGCAGACACTCCTGCAGCCGGCGAACCACCGCGACCTTCTCGACCGCCACGCCGGTCTCGAGGACGGACTCGAGACCATGGCCGGCGCCGCGCGCCGCCTGGAGACGGCGACGGCCCGACTGGACTCCATGCGCGAGGGGGCGCAGCGCCTGGCTCAGCGCGTCGACGCGCTGCGCTACCAGATCGAGGAGATTGACCGGGCGGCGGTGCACCCGGGCGAGCGCCAGGCGCTGCGTGCCGAACGCGACTTGCTGCGCAACGCGGAGTCGATCCTGCGGCACGCGCGCGAGGCGTACGAGGCGCTGTACGAGGGCGAGGCGGCGTCGCTGGCCCGGCTGGCCGAGGCGATCCGGGCCCTGCGCGACTTGGCGCGCTTCGACCCCGTCCTCCAGGAGCACCTGGCGCGCGCCGAGACGGCGCGGGCCGACCTGCAGGAGAGCGCCTTCTTCCTGCGCGACTACCCCGGGCGCCTGAATTTCGAGCCGCACCGCCTTGAGCAGATCGACGACAGGATCCAGGCGCTGGATGCGCTGCTGCGCAAGCACGCCCCCGGCGGGTGCGAGGAGGACGTGCTGCGGCGGCGTGATCAGGCGGCCGAGGAGCTGTCGCAACTGGTGGGCGGTGGCGAGACCGTGGAGGATCTGCAAGAGCGCGTCGAAGAGCTCGCTGGGGAGGCGCTGCGCGTCGCCGCGGACCTGTCGCGGGCCCGCCGCGTCGCGGCCCGCGCTCTGGAGACGACGGTCGAGACCGAGCTGGCCGGGCTGGCGATGGCGAAGTCGCGTTTCGCGATCGATATCCGGCAGCGCCCTTCCCCGGGTTCGGGCCTGTGGGTCGAAGGGGAGGAGGTCGCCGTTGACGGCACGGGATACGACGTGGTGGAATTCCTCCTGGCGGCCAACCCGGGGGAGCCGCTCGCTCCCCTGGCGTCGGTGGCTTCCGGAGGCGAGTTGTCGCGCGTCATGCTGGCCCTCGAAGGAGCCCTGCGGCGGGAAGCCGAGCCGCGCGTCCTGGTGTTCGACGAGGTCGACGCGGGAATCGGGGGCGCGGTGGCGGAGGCCGTCGGCCGCAAGCTGCGGGCCCTGGCGCGCCGGCATCAGGTGATTTGTGTCACCCACCTGCCGCAGATCGCATCGCACGCGGACCGGCATGTCCTGGTCAGCAAGCGCGCTGCGGGCGGGCGCAC
>DAISWT010000294.1:0-3986 GCA_036826235.1 Acidobacteriota bacterium
CTGCTGCCGTACGTGGCGCACCGCGCCGATCTGACCTACCTGATCGGCGAGCTGATCGGCGAGCTCAACGCAGGGCATACCTACGTCGGCGGCGGCGAGGCGCCGAAGGCGAAGTCGGTCCCGATCGCCCTCCTGGGGGCCGACTACAGACTCGATGAGGCCAGCGGCCGCTACCGCATCGATCGCGTCCTGCAGGGGGAGAACTGGATCGAAGCGCGCCGCTCCCCCCTGACGGAGCCGGGCGTCGACGTGCCGGCCGGCTCGTATCTCCTGAAGGTCGACGGCCTCGATCTGAAGGCACCGGTCGTGCCGGACGAACTTCTAGAGGACAGGACCGCCGGTACCGTGACGCTCACCATCAACAGCCGGCCCGACGACCGGGGCGCGCGGCAGGTGACGGTCCGTCCTCTGGCCGACGAGGAGCAGCTCCGTTATTTCGACCGGATCGAGACCAACCGGAAGAAGGTCGAGAAGGCGACCGGCGGGGTGGTCGGCTACCTCCACATCCCCAACATGGGCGGCGACGGTCTCAACGAGTTCGTGCGTCAGTACTACCCGCAGATCCGCAAGCAGGGGATGATCGTCGATGTGCGCAACAACGGCGGCGGCTTTGTTTCCGAGATGATCCTCGAGCGGCTGCGACGCGTCCTGGCCGGCATGGGGAACAGCCGCAACGGCGGCGTCACCACCTATCCGTCGCAGGTCTTCTACGGACCGATGGTCTGCCTGATCAACCACTACGCCGGCTCCGACGGCGACATCTTTTCCTACTTCTTCAAGAAGTATGGGCTCGGCCCGCTCATCGGGACGCGCACCTGGGGAGGCGTCGTCGGAATCCGGGGATACTCCCCGCTGGTCGACGGCGGCTACGTGACGCGCCCGGAGTTCGGGACGTACGGGGTCGAGAGAGAGTGGATCATCGAGGGTCACGGCGTCGATCCGGACATCGAGGTCGACAACCGCGACGACCTCGTCGCGCAGGGACGCGATCCGCAGCTCGAGAAGGGGATCGAGATCGTGATGCAGGAGATCCGGAAGAGCCCGAGGACCCTGCCGCCCGTCCCGGCGCCACCGGTGAAGAACTAGGAGCCCAGCTACTTCTTGTTCCAGTCGTCAATCACGCTCTTGCCGAAGGTGAAGCGCGCACCCGCCTTCAGGTACCCCGAGGGGAGCGTGCCGTCGTCGACGAACTTGTGGCTGCGGACGTCGGCGTCCTCGGAGAACACGAAGCGCAGCGTGCGCACCACGCCGGCCTCCAGGAACAGCGACACGTCCTTCGAAGCGGTCCAATCGAGCGCGCCGGTGGCCTGACTCTGCAGGATGCTCAGGAAGACGACGTCGTTCGTGGTCGGGAACTGTCCGTCGTTGGCGTAACGGTACCTGTTTCCGGTGAAGCCGAGACGCATCAGGACATTCAGGCGATCAGTGGCGCGGTAGGTCCCCGCGACCGAGAACGGCAGGGTGCCGATGAGCGACCACTTCGGGTTGATCCACCAGTAGACGCCGGCCACCGGCACGACCAGCCCGCGCCCGAACTGGTAGGTGGCGGCGCCACCGTAGATCAGCGTGATCCACTCGCGTATGCGATGCGTCCCCAGACCGAGCGCGTAGAAACGTCCCTTGAGATCGTGAATGGTCCGGTCGTCCTCGGCGAAGCTCTCTCCCGCCGAGGCCACGTACAGGTTGTTCGCCCGGCTGAGCCAGACGCCGCTCGCCGCCAGGACGCCGCTGTAGAGCCGGTGCTGCGGGCCGGCCAGGAAGGTGATGTCGGGCGAGGCGCCGTTGGCCGCGACGTGGGCGAAGAACTGCGAAGCGCGGTACTTCCTGTCCCAGCGGACGTGTGTGCGGCCGAGCGGCAGGTTCGCGAACAGCGACAGCGACCCGGCGCCGAACTCGCCGCTCCCCTTGTCGAACGGTTTGTCCTGGAACGTGTCGCCCGCCACCGTGACCTGCGGCCGGAAGAAACGGAGATCGATATCCTCCTGGGCGTGCGCCGAGCCGGCGCCGCCGAGTCCGAGGAGCAGCACAACGAGGAACGTGCCAGGCAGTCGTCCTGGTCGCATCATCCTCCCGGGGCGTGGCGGGGTCAAGGACGCCTCATGTATCACAGCGGCGCGGGCTCGACAAGACCCGATGCGAGCCCAGGCCGCAGCGCGCGGCGGGGGCATCCCGGGCCACGGCCGACTGCCGAAAAGACGGCCTCCGACCGGGTGCGAAACTGCCTTCGATTTCTGCCTGCGCGGCATCCGGCGGCAGGGCTCTCACAGGGTGAATTTTTCCCGCCGGGACGCCAAGAAACCGCTTGACACTAAAGGACATTTGTCGTATTACCTCGGGCACATCCCACCCTTCGATTTTCGGGATTCGTCGGAGAAATCTCCGACCAGAACACGGCTTTAGGCAGGAGAAATCGAGAGCAGAAATCGGGCGGGGCGCAGGAAGCGGAAGTTCCAGCTTTCGGCCTGACTCGACTGTGATGCGGGGGGTCGTCGTTACAACGTCATCGTAAAGGCAAAAAGAGGGGGGCAGCTCCGCTGAGGGTCACGACCCCCCCGGGTTTCGCTGTGCGCGTGTGCACTCAGGAACCCCCTTTTTCATTGTCTGACGTTCCAGGACGATCTCGGCATCATGGGAGACGCAGAACCCTGATCGCCGGGATGCGTGCGCATCGTCCGGCCGCTGCACGGTGTCCGGACCCGTTTCCTGTCGGGCTGGCCTCTCCGTATGTCGAAGACTCGGAGAGGTCAGTTTCGTCAGAAACGAACTGAAAGGAGTCCTCAGCATGGCCCCGACAGCAACCGGACCGCGTCCTGCTCCCCCGGTTCCGCC
Source organism: Acidobacteriota bacterium (assembly GCA_036826235.1). Classification (GTDB taxonomy): domain Bacteria; phylum Acidobacteriota; class Polarisedimenticolia; order Gp22-AA2; family Gp22-AA2; genus Gp22-AA3. Next base: position 2,830 of record DAISWT010000294.1, read on the forward strand.
GGCGGATCCGGACGGACGGGGTCGCGCGGCCCGCGAAGCGATCGGCGCGGCCTCGCCGCGCAGGCGCCCGTGGGGGCGGGCGGGACTCCGCTGGTTCCTGCGCGCCGGCCTGGCGATCGCCGCGACCGCCGCGATGTTCATCCCCTATCCCTATCACACCGGCGGCTCCTTTCGGTTCCTGCCGGCCAGCCGCGTCGAAGTCCGCTCCGAGGTCGAGGGGCTCGTGGACAAGGTCCTGGTCCATGAAGGCGAGTGGGTGAAGGCAGGGCAGCCGATCGCCAGGCTGTCGGGACGCACCCAGGAACGAAATCTGAAATCCTCGCAGGCGAAGCTCGAGGAGGCCAGGGCCCAGCTCCAGCTCCTGAAGGCCGGACCCAAGCCCGAAGAGATCGAACGTGCCCGTGCCGACGTGAGCACCGCCGAGACCAGTCTCGCCTGGAGCGGACCGCGCGCCGAGCGCTACGCGGAGCTGCACCGGCAGAACCTGGTGTCCGACCAGGAGTACGAGAACGCCGTGCGCCAGCGGGACATCGACACCTCGATGCTCGAGGAGGCGAAGGCCAATCTGAGGCTCGTCCAGAGCGGGGCGCGCCGGGAGCAGATCCAGGCGCTCGAGGCCGAGATACGCAGCCTGCAGGCGCTGGCGGACAACTCCCGAATGGACGTCGAGAGCGCCACGCTCCGCAGCCCGATCGCCGGATGGGTCGTCACGCCGCGCGTGGAGGAGCTGGCCGGCACGTACCTGAAGCCCGGCCAGCGGGATCTCGTGGTGCAGATCGAGGACGCCAGGACGATCCGGGCGGAGGTGGAGGTGCCCGAGGAGGAGGTGATGTCCGTCAGCCTCGGCGCCGGGGTCGAGGTCGCCCCCTGGGCATTCCACGACGTCTCGTTCAAGGGCACCGTCGTGAGCATCGCGCCGGTCGCCGCGACCAACTCCGCCGCGGCGAGCACGACCGTGCAGGGGCCGTCCCAGGCGGCGTCTCAGGTGGCCGTGTCCGCCTCGACCGACCGGGTGGTTCGCGTGATCACCGAGATCCCCAACCCGGATGGCGTGCTGAAGACCGACATGACCGGCTACGCCAAGATCGCCACCGGGCACCGGCCGGTGTGGGACGTCCTGTTCCGCCCGATTATCCGCTGGCTCAAGGTGCGGGTCT
>DAISWT010000295.1:0-3982 GCA_036826235.1 Acidobacteriota bacterium
AGAGGGCTCCCATCCGGAAGTGGATGTCGGGATAGTCGGGCGCCAGCGCCAGCGCGTCACGGTATCCCTGGACCGCGGCCTCCAGGTTGTGCTGCTCCTCCGACTTCTCGGCGGCGGCGATGTGGGTCTGGGTCAGATAGTAGATCGCCAGCCGGCGGTCGGGTTCCGGCGTCTCCGGGGCCTGCAGCACGCGGGTCAGGAACTCGATCGCCTGCTTCGACTCGCCGCGGTAGTAGTGGTACAGACCCGACTTCAGCTGGTAATTGCCGAGCAGGTTGCGGACGGATTTGAGCAGGCGCATCAGTGGGCCGCCTTCTTCATCTTCTTCGGCGGCTGCGAGCGGACGAGGAACAGGTTGCGCGCCTGGCGGCGGACGAGCTCCGGGATGTTCTTGTCGCCGACCACCATCTTCAAGTCCCGGTTGCCGAGCCGTGGCAGGAACTGCAGGGTGAGCCCCGGGGGGGTCTTGGGATTGCGCACCAGGGCGTGCACGGTGGCGTAGGTCTTGGTCCAGTCCTTGCGGGAGGCGATCACCCGGAGCATGTCCTCGTGGATGTTGCGCATCCTGGCGAATCCGCAGATCTCGTTGTCGGAGAGCTTCGGGCTCTTGAGGACCTGGTGGGCCACCAGCTTCGCCGTATCGCGGATGAGGATGGCCCGCTCCTCGGCGTTCCCTTTCATCGCCAGCTGCACGCGCTCGGCGACATTCATCTTCATGATTCTCTGGAACGTGGGCGTCTTGCGCAGCTCCTCTTCGAATCTCCTCTCCTCCTCCTCCGTCATCACCGGCGGGGCCGCCTGATCGGCGGTCGCCTCCGTTCCCTCGGGCGCCGCGGCGACCGAGTCCTCGGGCACGCCTTCGGCCGCGGCCGGCGGGGCCTCGCGCACCCGGAGTTGCTCTTTGCCGACGAAGTCGCGCTCGAGCTCGGTGAGGCGCCGGCGGTTGTCGGCGGACAGATTCGGGTTGGCGCGCAGGACCTCCAGGAGGCGAGGGGACTTGATGATCCGGACCTCATTCGTGACGATCAGATTGAGAGTGTCCTCCGGGGCGGTTGCGGCAAGCGCCTCGAGGGTGGCGTCCATGATCTCGGGGTGCGCGACCGCCGCCTCGAGCGCCGCGCCCGCGAGCCTGCCCGATCGGGCGAAGTGATCGAGAACGATCGGATCGCAGGCGGCGTCGCTGAGCAGGGCCAGGAGCGCCTCGTCGGCCATCTTCGACAGGCTCTCGCCCGCCGCCTGCACGACTCCCGGCAGCGTGTCATCGAGGAGGCAGACCTGAACGTAGACTAGATCGTGGAGCGGGAGCGGCAGCGCACCGCGCGCGGCCGTCATCCGGATCGCCTCGGGCGCGGTCCCGGCGAGAATCTTCTCCACCAACGGATGACGCGACACCCGGGTGGCGCCTGCCTGGGGGTCAGGGACGGTCATCGGCCTCTCGGCCCTCCGGGGGACAGATGCGGGCGTAGTCGTCGATGCGGATGGTGTATCCGTAGGCGCGGGTGCCGGGATCACCGAGCGGCAGGCAGGGGGATCCGTTCACCGAGATGCTCGTCGCCCCGGCGTCGGCGGCGCTGACCCGGACGACCCCGAAGCACCGCGCGCGCACGGCCTCTCCCGACTCCATCACGCGGTTGGCCCTCTCGCTCCCGTCGCAGAGAAGCTGCACGAATGTGCGGCTGCGCGCCTCGAGCACGACGTCCATGGAGCTCCGCCTGCCGTCTCCGCGGGTGGGCTGCGACTTTCCGGCGGGGAGCGGGCCGGGCGCTGGGGACGGCGCGGGCCTGGCGCCGCGCGCGGCTGCCGGGACCCGGATCGGGGCGGCGGACGGATCGCCGGCGGGCGTCTTCGGTCGCGGCGCGTCCAGGGCGCCGAGGGCGATCGGCGAGGTCGACGACATGTCCGGAAGAAGAACCGGGACGCCGGCGGAGGCCGCCGGCCGTCCTTCCGTGACGGGATCTGCCTTGGCCTCCGGACCTGCGGGCCCGCCGATCGGCGGCGCCGCCGCCGGTTGAATCGCAACCTCCGGAGAGGTGGGCGTCGGTCCGCGCAGCAGACTCAGGACGAGGAACAGAGCGCCGGCCCCGGCCACCAGTGAAAGGATCCAGACGAGGACCCGTGACGAGCGCCGAGTGGCCTGGTCCGCGATCTCGATCCCGGTGACGGCCGGACGGGTCGCCTGCAGCCTCTCCAGGCCGTCGACAAGAGGGTTCTCTCCAGCTGCCGGGTGGCGCGCCAAGGGAGCCTGGGCCGCGGGCGGGGTCGGACGTCGGTCGGGCGCGCCCGGCAGGATCGATTTTGGGGACACGGGGCCAGCGGCGCCTCCGGGAGGGGCCGGGTGAGCGCGCGCTGCATCGCCCGGTCGCGGTGACGCGCGTCTCTGGGGCACCTCCATCGGGCGGTGGAGCTGCGGATGCTCCCGCGCGCCCACGCTGTCGGCGCCCGGCCCGCGGGCGCTCAACTCGTGCAGGTACGAGTTGACCATCGCCTCGCCGTCAACCCCGATGTAGGTGGCGTAGGCCCTGATGAATCCCTTGTTGAACAGACCTCCGGGAAGGGCGTCGAAGCGGTTCTCCTCCAGAGCCTCGAGGTAACGGATGTTGATCTTGGTGGCCTCGGAGATCTGGCGAAGCGAGATCTCACGCAGCTCGCGCTCTCGCTTGAGGGTCTCCCCGAAATTCGCCATCGGCTCCGCGTCCGCCACGTTCCAAGTCGTTGAATCGTCGCGATTTCGACCGTGGGCTAATAATAAGGACAGCGGATCGGTTTGTCAAACAAGCGTAAGTAGTTTGCGTTCAGCAACTTAATCAGATCCCCGAGGCGGGTGAGGAGCCTCCTTGCGGATGCTCCCGGTCATCCAGAATCCTCTGCACCGCCACCTTCACGAGCGTCGGGACGTGCGGAGCGCGGGCCAGCTCTTTGAGTGTCTGAGCGCCCAGTCCCTGGACGATCCGCAACGCGGTGGCGGCCGGAGTCGCATGATTCTGCACCAGGGCCTTCTGGACCGAGGGCCTCTTCGAGAAACGCGCGTCCTCCGCCAGGGTCTGCAGGACACCGGACGGCGTCCCTCTGGCGCTGGCGATCACCAGCGCATCCTCCTCGACCAAGCGCGGGTTCTGCAGCAGGGCGCGGATGACCATCGGATGCTCCTGCTTCGTCAGGACATGGATGACGCCGCGGCTGGCGATGCGCGCGAGCGCGATCTTCTCTCCGAGCGCCAGCTCCTGGATGCGGAGCGACAGGATGCGCTCCGCGGCCCGGCGCAGGGGCGGCGCCAGCAGGGTATCGTCCGCCACCTTCGCCAGATCGCGCCACCACAGGAACTGCACCAGATTCATGGCCACGGCGCGCGGCGTCTTCGGGTGCAGGACGATGGCGGCTTTGACTTCGTAGGCCTTCAGCCATTCACGACGTGCGCTGATCCGCACGATCAGCTGGCCGGTGACCGCGTGGTTCTTCAGGAGGATTGAAACAAGATCCGGTTGCATGACGGGATTGGCCAGCGCCCCCTCGAGGAACGCCAGGGGAGCGGTGGCCAGCTCCAGCGCCAGCGTGTCGGCAGGAGCCGTGCGACCGGCTTCGAACGACGGGTCCATGGGCGTGAATTTATCGCCGGCGCCGCGCTGGCGCCAGAACAGCCCGCGCTATGGACAGAGGCCGGGCAACGGCGGTAAGCTCAAAGCGTTGATGCAAAAGTGTTTCACGTTTCGCGATGGGGAGCCATGATGAAGGCCGGTTACGTCAGGCTGACCGAGCCGCTGGTGCGGGTGGACGGGGTGCTTCGTCCCGCGACCTGGGATGAGGCGCTTGATCGCGCTGCCTCCGGGTTCCGTACCGCGGTCGAGCGCTTCGGGCCGTCCGCCTTCGGGCTGTTCAGCTGCTCGAAGGCGACCAACGAGGTGAACTACCTCGCGCAGAAGTTCGCCCGGGCGGTCATCGGCAGCAACAACATCGACAGCTGCAACCGCACCTGACACGCGCCATC
>DAISWT010000296.1:0-418 GCA_036826235.1 Acidobacteriota bacterium
CCGGTTGATCCTCGAGGCGATCCGCACCACACGGCGACACGTCGCGACGAACACCAACCTCGGGATCGTCCTGCTCCTGGCGCCGCTTGCCCGGGCGGCCGCATCGATGCGCGGGACGTTCCGCCAGCGCCTGACGCGGGTCCTGCGGGATCTCGACCTGCGGGACGCCCGCGACGTTTACCGGGCGATCCGGATGGCGGAGCCGGGCGGGCTCGGCCGCGTCGCCTCACAGGACGTCCGCACCGATCCGACCGTCCCTCTCCTGGACTGCATGCGGCTGGCGGCGGGGCGCGACGCCGTCGCCCGCGAGTACGCCACCGGCTTCGAGACGACGATCTCGATCGGCCTGCCCGCGCTGCGGCGCCAGCGCGACCGCCACGCCCCCCTGCCCGCGGCGATCGCCCCGACCTACCTGGTC
>DAISWT010000296.1:489-1015 GCA_036826235.1 Acidobacteriota bacterium
CGTGACGCGCGGCAGGTCCTGCGGGCCGGGGGCTTCCTGACCGGGCGAGGCCGGGCGATGGCGGAGAGGCTGGACCGCGATCTGCGCGCCTGCCACCCGCCGAGGAACCCGGGGGCGACCGCCGACCTGACGGTGGCGTCCGTGTTCCTGTGGCTCCTCGACGATCAGGGTCTTCTGGGAAGGATCGGAGCGCCGGTCAGAGCGCCTCGAGAGCGGCGCTCCGGTTCCAGCCCCGCGCCGCGAAGCACGCGCCGCCGGGGATCGCCCGACGCGCGACATCGAGGAGGCGCTGCTCGTCCTGCGCGTCGCCCGCGAAGGCGTACACGGCCGGCCCCCAGGAGGACTGCCCGACGCCGCGGGCGCCGGCGTCCTTGAGCCTGGCGATCAGGGCCGCCGCGTCGGGGTGGAACAGACCGTTCTGCACCGCCGCGAAGCACGAGCCCACCAGTTCCTGCGCCTCGGTGAGAGCCGCGCCGAACGTGGCGAGATCGCGCTCGACGAGCGCCGGCACCAGCCGCATCAGGAC
>DAISWT010000296.1:1081-3432 GCA_036826235.1 Acidobacteriota bacterium
TCTCGCCGCTGATCGTTTCGGTCGGGGGCGGGACCGCCACGACGATCCTCCAATCCTCCGGGAACTCGTGCCGCAACAGGAGCGGCGGCGCCTCACCGAGCCTTTCCCCTTCGAGCGCGTGCCCTCCCTCGACGACAAACCCGCCCCGCTGGAACAGGTGGTAGCCGACCCCGGAGCGACGCGCCCGGTTCATCAGGGCACACAGCTCCTCGGGCGACAGGTCCAGCCCGCGCAGGCGGCTGAGCCCGGAGGCGACCGCCAGCGCCAGCTGCGTTCCCGAGCCGAGACCGACGTGCTCCGGGATCGCCTCGAGGACGTGGATGCGCGCCTCCGGCTTCACCTCGACGGCGTCGAAGAAGCGCGCCGCCAGGATCTCGATCCGCTCCGCCTGATCCCCTTCCACTTGCAGCCCCCTGGCGGGCTCCATGCGCAGGACCAGTCGCGGTGCCGCGATCGACAGCCCCATGCCGCCGAATCGCCTTCCCTTGTCCCCCGACAGGTCGAGGAAGCCGAAGTGCAGTCTCGCCTGGGCCCGGACTTCAACCCGCATCGCGCCACCTCCGGGCGTGCTCGGCCAGGAAGTCGAACGCCTCGCGCTCGGCGGCACCTGCCGTCTTGTCCACCAGCGGCCGCAGACGGGCGATCTCCTCGAGGACCCGCTCGCGCCCCAGAAGGTGCAGCCGGGTCGCCAGGATGGTGGCCTCGATCACCGCGTGCTTTGCCCGGTTGAAGCCGGCGAAGTCACGCGCACGCCCCTCGTCGACCACGCGTCCGAGGAAGCGCCCCCGATCTTCGCCGAGGTCCTGCGACTCGACGGCGAACTCCTTCCAGGAGCAGGCGTCTTCGAGGATCCCGGCGCGCACCCGGTGCGCCGCCCGGTGCGGCGGCGTGAACGCGTCGACCGCGCAGCGCGCGAACAGCAGGACGTTGTCGGTGAAATTGACCACGCCCTCCCGGGTCTCCAGGAGGTTTTCCCAGGTCACGGCCGTCCGGAAGGGCCGCAGCAGCACCCTCCCGCCCTCCAGGGTGATCCCCATCGGCGCGAAGTTCGGCCGCCCGTCCCGGTCGACCGTCGAGACGATGGTCTCGAGGATCATCGGCTCCGCTCCATCTGCACCTCGACGTGCCCCACCCGGGGCAGGACGAACTTGCGCACGCGCACCACCGCCCGGCGCACCGGGAACCGGGCGAGCACCAGGTCCAGGACGCCGCGCGCCGCCGCCTCGACCAGGTGGAACGATCCCGCCTCGAGCAGTCCGCGCACCGACTCGCAGACGTCGCGGTAGTCGATGGCGCGCCGCAGGTCGCCGCTCCGCCCCGCGTCCTCCAGGTCGGCGTACAGCTCGAGATCGACCGCCAGCCTCTGGCGCTCGCGGCGCTCCTCCTCGGTGACGCCGATCTGGCACATGCAGAGGATGTCGCTGAGCGCCAGTCGGTCCTCGCGCGCGCCCGCGGCGCCGCCAGCCGCCGTTCCGCCCGCCGCTCCGTCCCCGATCATCGCCCGTCGACGCGCCGGGCCGCCGCCTCGCGCCGCCCACTTACCGGGGCCCGTCGCGGGCGGGCATGGTCGCCGCCCTCCTCCTCGACGTAGGTCAGGTAGCCCCAGCGCAGGGGTTCTCCCTGGATGTACTTCTTGCCCAGGCGCCTGGCCAGGTCCGCCTTCATCAGCTCCCGCCCCAGGTAGAAGGCGTGCGAGGCGTCGTCCGCCACCCCCAGGCGCGGGAAGATGTCGCGGATGTTTGTGTCCTTCACGAACCTTTCGCAGTTGAACACGTAGATCGCCTCGCCGTCCGTGTCGATGCGGAAGTTACGGTCGGTGACTTTTTCCTGGAGCCCGCGCAAATCGACCTCGGTCGGATGCGTCACCCGCGGGTCACGGGTCGTGACCAGGCGATCGTCGAATCCTTTCGGGATGGCGGAGCGCCGGGAGGCATGGTGCATCATGCGTCGGCCGCAGTCGAGCTCGCGCACGCTCCCCCGTGCCCAGCCGGCGACCTCCGTGGTCAGCGCGTAGCCGATCTTCAGCTCGCTGATGAGGCCGAGCAGGACGGCGTTGACGCCCGTCGAATCCGCCTCCGTCAGCTCCGTGAGGTTGCCCACCCCCATCAGCATGTCGGCGTCCGGCAGCGCCTCGCGCGCCTCGCAGTAGCGCCGGACCGAGGCGGCGAAGCCGAAGTGGATCGGCTCGAGCACCGGGTCGGCGATGACCCGCCGGGCACCGCGCCTGCGGGCCTCGTCCAGGTTCCGGAGGAGCGACCCCAGGCCCTCCCCCGGGTCGGCAATCACGACCGGCACCGCGGAGCGCAGCCGGCCGGCAAGAGACAGGTTGCGCGAGTCGAGGCTCAGCAGGA
>DAISWT010000296.1:3614-3964 GCA_036826235.1 Acidobacteriota bacterium
GCCGCCGCCACGATCTGCTCGTCGCTCAGCCGGTGGATCTCGTTGATCTCGGCCAGGATCGTCAGCGCGTGTTCGCCGTCCGGACGGTACCCTTCCGCCGCCCGGCCGAAGAACTCCGGCAGGTCGCGCAGGTCCTTCGGCCCCTTGATGAACGGGACGCCGAAGGACGCGGACAGCGTCTCGGGGCTGGCCTGGGACAGACCGGGGAGGTACACGGCGTCGCAGGCGGGAACACTCAGAGTGGCCTCGATGTAGTCGGTCGTCATCAGCCCCGCCACTTTGATCCGCAGCGCCTGGATCGACCAGTCGAACCCGGCCCCGCACGCGGCGAGCGTCTTTTCCAGGGCCTG
>DAISWT010000297.1:0-3963 GCA_036826235.1 Acidobacteriota bacterium
GCGAAGGAGATCTACGTCATGGACTACGACGGGGCGCGCGCCAAGCGGATCACCGGCAACGGCTCGATCAACCTGTCCCCCGCCTGGTCGCCGGACGGCAAGGAGATCGCCTTCGTGTCGTACCGCACCGGCACCCCAGAGCTGATGGTCATCAACAACGACGGGGCGCTGCGGGCCGCGTTCCCGCAGCAGGGAGAGCTGAACAGCGCACCGTCCTGGTCGCCGGACGGGAGCGCGGTCGCCTTTTCGAGCAGTCGGGACGGGAACGCGGAGATCTATCTCCTGCGCCTGTCCGATCGCTCCTTGAAGCGCCTCACGAACAACGACGGCATCGATACCTCCCCGACCTGGTCCCCCGACGGCCGGCAGATCGCCTTCACCTCCGATCGGGCCGGCAGCCCGCACATCTACGTCATGGACGCCGACGGTGGCGGCGTCCATAACGTCACCCCGGAGGTTTCCTATTGTGACGCCGCCTCCTGGTCTCCCCTGGGGGACAAGATCGCCTTCACGGCGAGGGTGGCCGGCGGTTTCGACATCTTCGTCCGGGATGTCAGGGCCTACGAGGCGGACCCCAGGACCGGCCCGATCGGCCGTCTCACGGAGAACAGCAATATCAACGAATGGCCGCGCTGGTCCCCGGACGGCCGCCACCTGGCGTTCGCCTCGAACCGGACCGGCAACTTCGACATCTACACGATGGACCTGGACGGCTCCCACATGCGCCGCCTGACGCACGGCGGCAGCAGTTATTCTCCCGCATGGTCGCGATGAGCGTGAGGGGCGCGTGCTATAATCGCGGCGTTTCGCGTTCGCTTGTGGGGATTCTTCGACGACGCGCGGCCGGTGGCATCGCGCCGCGCCGATCGGGCCGCCTGATTTCCACGGGCCGGCCCTCCGCCTATGGGGAGGTGACGCGATGGGTCATGGCGTTTCCCGCTGCCTGATGCTGCTGGTGCTCGCTTTGTCCCTGGCCTCGGCGGTCGCGGCGTGCAAGAGCGCGCCCGGCCCGGAGGCGCCGGTGACCACGCCGCCCGCGTTCGAGTCGGGCAAGGCCCCCAAGGCCGAAAAGGTGGAAGAGACCACCGGTTTCAAGCCGGCCGATACGCAGGCCGAGCCGGTCAATGAGTCCGCTTCTTCGCTCGCCAAAAAATTGAACGCCCAGGGGGTGCTGAAGCGGATCAATTTCGATTTCGACAAGTACGATCTCCGTTCGGACGCCATCAGGACGCTGGGCGACAACGCCGCGACGATCAAGCAGTACCCTCAGTTCAAGTTGCGCATCGAGGGTCACTGCGACGAGCGCGGCACGGTGGAATACAATCTGGCTCTCGGCGAAAAACGGGCCAGGGCGGCGCGCGACTATCTCGTGTCCCTCGGGACGCCCGCGCGCGGCCTGAGCATCGTCTCCTTCGGCAAGGAGCGCCCGCTCGACCCGGGCCACAATGAGTCGGCCTGGGCCCAGAACCGGCGCGACGAGTTCATCTTCCTGGCCGAGTGAGGCGGGAGGAGGAAAGGGCCGCGGTGCACGTGTGATCCGGAACACCAGCGGAGCGTGTGGTGCGGCCCTTCTGGCGTCGGTGCTCGCGCTGGCTTCGGCAGCCTGCGCCAGCGCCGGGGGCGGGTCGCAGCTGCAGGCCGATCTGGACGCCTTGCAGCAGCAGGTCTGGAAGCTCCAGAAGGACAACGTCGCGCTGACACAGCAGCTCGCCCAGGCCGGAGCCGTCCCCGCGACACCCGACCCGGCGGCGGCCGAGATGCGGGTCCGGCTCGACAGCCTGGCGCACGAAGTCGAGATGATGCGCACCCGGGCCGACGAGGCGGATCAGCGCGTCGCGGCCCTGGCGAACGATCTGCGCACTCTGCGCGAGGCCCTGGAGTCGTTCAGCCGGACGCAGGCCGCGACGACGGCGCCGCCCCCGGCCGGGCCGCCGTCGGCTCCCGCAGGCCTGGGAGCCGCCGCGGCAGAGCGGCCCGCCGGGCCGGCCCCGGATTCACCGCCGGGAGGCGGGGGCGGATCGGACCTGTACCGCCAGGCGTACGCCGATTACGCCAGAGGGAATGCCGACCGGGCGCTGCAGGAGCTGGAGGATTTCATCCGGCTCCATCCCGGAGACGACCTGGCCGACGACGCGGAGTTCATGGTCGGAGAAGTCTATTTCAGCCAGCAGAAGTACCAGGAGGCGGTCGCGGCCTACGACCGGCTCCTGAAGGAGCACGCGGCCGGCGACAAGGCCGCCGCCGCGTACCTGAAGAAAGGGCTCGCGCTACTTGAAATGAACCGGACCGCCGATGCGGTCATCCAATTGCAGCACGTCGTCACCGCGTTCCCGAAGTCCGACGAGGCCCGCATCGCCCGCGAGAGATTGAAGGCGCTGGGGCTCAGGGAGCGTTGAGACGCCGAGGAGGTCGTCGTCGTGGCACGCATTCAATCGGCAGTCAAGAACATCCGCAAGAACCGCAGGCGCAACGCCATCAACACCGCGCGCCGCAGCCACCTGCGATCGCAGATCAAGAAGCTGCGCTCGCTCGTCGCCCAGAAGGACGCCGCCGGCGCGCGCCGGGAGCTGACCAAGACGCTGTCGCTCCTGGACCGCTCCGCCGGCAAGGGAATCATCCACCACAACAACGCCGCGCGCCACAAGTCCCGCCTGACGCGCCAGGTCAACGCCCTCGCGGGCGGCCGCTGACGGGACGACGGAGGCGATGGTGCGCATACGCAGGAGCACCGCCCAGCCGGTGCTCGATCTCCATCGTCGGATGGAGGAGGTGATGGAGCGGCTGCTGCGCGACGTGAAGCCGCTGGAGGCCCCGGCGCCCTGGATCCCCCGCGTGGACATCCACGAGACGCCCGAGTCCTTCGTGGTCACCATGGAGATCCCCGGCGTGGAGCGGGACGAGATCGACATCGTGGTCGATGGCCTGTATCTGACCATCTCGGGCCACCGCTCCGAGCCCGCGTCGCCGAAATGCATGCGCTGGCACCAGATGGAGATCGCCCACGGACGCTTCGAGCGGGTCCTGGCCCTGCCACAGGAAGTCGACGCCGAGCGGATCACCGCGACCTATAAGGACGGCTTTTTGTACATCACCGTCCCGCGCGGCGCCGGCGGCGGCTGCAGCGTGCCAATCGAGGAATGAGGGGAGAGTCACCGATGTCGGAGCAGGGCGAAGGCGAGGCGTCGGTCCTGGACGTCCTGGACGAAGAGGTGAAGCCGCGGGGCGGTGCTCCGCGCGCCCTGCCCGAAGCCCTGCCGATCCTGCCTCTGAAGAACACGGTCGTGTTCCCTCACCTGCCCACCCCGCTGGTGGTCGGACGGCCGTCCTCCATCCGGCTCATCGACGACGTCATGCTCAAGGACCGGACCGTCGGACTGGTGCTCCAGAAGGACCCCGCGATCGACGAGCCGAAGGAGGGGGACCTGCACACCGTGGGCACGGCCGCCGTGATCCAGAAGATGCTGAAGTTCCCGGACGGCACCATCCGCGTCCTGGTCACGGGCTTCGAGAGGATCCGCCTGACGCGCGTCATCAGGAGCGATCCCTACCTGGTCGCCGAAGTCGGCCTCCTGAAAGAGCAGATCGAGGTCTCGGTCGAGATGGAGGCCCTGGTCAAGAGCCTGCAGAACCAGATCCGCAAGGTGCTGTCGCTCATGCCGATCGCCTCCGAGGAGATCGGCGTCGCGCTTCTGAACATCGACAGCCCCGCGCGCCTCGCCGACCTGGCGGCCTCGCTCCTCATCCGCGAGGCGAAGGACAAGCAGGAGTACCTCGAGATCCTCTCCGTGAAGGAGCGGCTGCACCGGCTGATCCGGCAGATGACCCGCGAGATCGAGGTGATGGAGCTGGGCAGCAAGATCCAGAAGGACGTCCAGGACGAGATGGAGAAGGGGCAGCGCGAGTTCGTCCTGCGCCAGCAGCTCAAGGCGATCCAGAAGGAGCTGGGGGCGGACAACGACAATG
>DAISWT010000298.1:0-3959 GCA_036826235.1 Acidobacteriota bacterium
GTCGTCGCCCGCGCCCGGCAGGCCGGCATCCCCTCCTACGTGGCGTTCGTCATGCCCGACGCCGTGCCGGAGCGCGCCGTGACCGGAGAGGTCTGGGACGTGCACCTCGCCTACACCTCCGACCTGGCGACGCAGATGCTCAAGTACTCCGGCAAGCTCCCCCTCGAGGAGTCGATTCCGGCCGCCGCACCGGCCGGAAACGGCCACTGAGGGCGCGGTCCACCCGCACCGCTTTCCGTCCCGACCGCATGGCCCGCACCCGCGCGGCAACCTATATTGGGCATGGCCGCGCCCTCGTGCGGCGCGGGGAGCGTCATGCGGCCGACTCCGATTCCCGGTTCAAGGTGTCCACGATTCGCCACCGCCCTCCTGGTGACGGCCCTCCTGTCGCTGCTGCCTGGCTGCCTGATGTTCCGGCGTTACGACATGACCCGCATCCACCAGGACGCCGCCGCCATGCCGCGCAACCCGGTCATCGTCATTCACGGCTTCCTCGGCAGCCGGCTGAAGAACCGCCACACGCAGGAGTCGGTGTGGGGTCGGGTGATGAACGCCATTCGGCGCGGCAAGCCGGATGACCTGGCGCTGCCGATCGATCGCCTGCCGCTGAGCGACGATCGGGACGACCTGGTGCCCTACGCCATCTGCGACACGGTGATGGGGGTGAAGTTCTACGGCGCCATCCTGGACGCGCTGCGGGATGTCGGGGGCTACAGCCTGGGCGACATCAACAACCCGCGCGCGGGCGACTCGATGTTCATCTACAACTACGACTGGCGCCGCGACAACGTCGAGTCGGCCGTCGGGCTCGGTCGTGCGATCCGGAAGATCAAGGCCCGCCTGAAGTCGCCGGAGCTGCGCTTCGACATCGTGGCCCACAGCATGGGCGGCCTCCTGGCGGAGTACTACCTCAAGTACGGGACGGTCGACGCGCTGGACGACGCCTCCGAGGTCACCTACGCCGGGGCGGCGGACATCGGCCGGATCGTGATCATCGGCACACCGCATCGCGGCACGATGTCGGCCTTCCGGATCCTCAACAACGGCATCTCCCGGACGCTGTCGCCGCGCGACATCTTCACCATGCCTTCGGTGTACCAGCTCCTGCCGGCCGACGGGGCCGGACACTTCATCGACATGCAGGGCCAGGCTGTCGACCTCGACCTGTACGACGCTCGGACCTGGGTCCGGAGGCGCTGGTCGATCTGGAGCCCGCATCTCGAAGGCGGCGTGGTGCCCGGGCCCGAGGCCGAGGTCTTCCTGCAGGCGGTCCTCGACCGGGCGCGTGCCTTCCACACGGCCCTCGATCGGCAGACATCCGCAGGACCGCCGTCGGTGCCCATCCATCTGTTCGGCTCGGACTGCGTCCCGACCCTTGACCGCGTGGTTCTGCAGCCGACGTCCGACGGGTTCCAGCCATTGTTCAACGACGGGACGTCACCGTACCGCAACGCCCGGGAGCTGGAGCGGCTGATGCTCGCTCCCGGAGATGGGACCGTCACGGCCGAGTCGCTCACGGGCCTGCCGACGGCGCCGCCGCCGTCGCGCACCGCCTCGACCTTCTTCTTCTGCGCCACCCACGGGCTCCTGCCCGCCAACCGCGGCTTCCAGGACAACCTCTTCTATGTTCTCCTGGGGGACGCGCCGCGCCGGCCGGCGGTCGTGCCGGCCGTCCAGGGCGGCTGAGGCGCGGCCGCTACAAAACCGTCGCTACAAAAAAGAAACGGGCCCGGAACCGGGCCCGTCCAAACAGCGAGCTGATCGTGTCGCTAGACGCGCGGCGAGGAGGACGAGGCGGCCGCTGTGGCGACGGCGACGCCGGAACCGCGCGTGGAAATCTTCAGGATCAGCTTGAACAGCAGCGACAGGGCGAGGGCCCCGGCGCCGAGGCCGAACAGGACGCACAGGAAAATGACCACGAACAGCAGGAACATGTCCATAACCCCGTCATCCCTCCCGCACAAAACCGGGGGTGGCGTCGGCCACCCCCGTGATCCATTCCGCCCGAAGCGCGACCGCAAGGCTAATATAGGCGCCCCGCATCGTCAAGCAAGTCGCGCATCAACCGCACTCAATTCTGTTCCGGTCCCGCCGGCGCGATCGTCGTTCCCTGCCGCGGGTCGGCTGTCGTCGGCTCCACGGTCTCGTCATCGACCGTCCCGCCGAGCCGGGACAGGTTCCGTCCGGCCGCGTCGGACCCGCCCGCTTTCACCGCCGCGCGGTACGAATCGATCGCTCGGTCTCTCTGGCCGGTGCGCTCGTAAGCCATGCCGAGGTTGTTCTGGAAGGTGCCGACCACCGGCTTCAGGCGCACCGCTTCCTCAAGGTACGGTACGGCGTCGGAAAAGCGGCCGGCCTGGATGAGCGCGAAGCCGAGATTGTTCTGCGCCCAGGCGCTGCCCGGCTCCTTCTCGACGGCGGTCTTGAACGCCTCGATGGCCTCGTCCTTGCGGCCGAGATTCAACAGGGCGCGGCCGCGCACGTTGCGCGCCGCCGAGTCGTCGGCGTCGAGCGCGATCGCCTCGTCGGCCGTCTTCAGGGCGTCCTCGTGGCGCCCCGCGTCGTTCAGCACCCGACCGAGGTTGACCCGCGTCTTCACCGATTTCGGATCCAGGGACGCGGCCCTGGTTAGAGAGTCGATCGCTTCATCCAACGCCCCGCCCTTCCAGAGGGAGATGCCCAGCAGGTACGTGGGATAGAAGCGATCCGGGTGCCTGCCGACTTCGGCCTGCAGGTAACGCGACGCCGGGGCGAAATCGCCGTCGCGGAAGAACGCCTCGCCCTTGCCGTAGAACGTCTCGTTCTTCTGCAGCACCAGGCTCTCGGTCACCGAACCTGGAACCCGGCCGGTCTCTCCCGGGCCCGGGATGGTGACGGGGCCCGAGACGGCGCTGGTCGTGCCGCCCGCGACCGGCGCGGCGCCGATCGGAGACGGCGCGCCCGTGACGTCCGCCGTCCCGCCCGCCCCCAGCTTCGCCGGGACGACGCGTGAAGACTGACGGTGGCCGGCCCCGACGATGACGATTCCCGCGGCTGCGACCACGATCGCCGCGCCACAACAACTCGCGATCAACTGTCCTGCTCTGTTCATGCCCATGTGTGGATCCTCCTTGCCCTGGCCCATAGCGAGACCGGTGCCAGGCGGAGGCCGGGACGGGAATGACGGCGGAAGCGGAATCGCGCCAGTCGCTTGCGCGGGCCCGGCGCGCCGCCGGCGGACGTGCAGGAAGAAAACGGCCTCCCGCGGCCGTGGATCGGGCGACACGCCCCGCGGCCATGGCGCCACGCATCGATGACGCGCGGCCACGGTCACCGGCATCAGTCGGGCGGCCGGATGCCGAGCCCCTTGAGCTTGCGGTAAAGGTGGCTGCGCTCCAGTCCGAGCTCGCGCGCGGTTCTCGCCATCTGCCAGCGGTTTCTCTCGAGCGCCTCGAGGAGGATGGCGCGCTCGGCCAGACGCAGACTGTCCTTGAGCTTCGACTTTCCGGCGGGGCCGGGCGCGCCGGAACGGACCGCCGACGGGGCGACCGCGCTCCTCTGGGCGGCCGAGGACCGCGCGCTCCGCCGCTCGCTCCTCGCCGCGGCGCTCTCGCTGCGAGGGACGCGGCGGATCGACGCCGCTCCGCGCTCGCCGTCGATCGTGATCGGGATCCTCGCCGCGCTCGGCGAGCGCGCTCCGAGCGGCGAGGCGCTGGTCCGCTGGAAGCTCTCCCAGCGAGTCGGCGAGGAGCTGACGCTCGACCGCCTCCTCGACCTCGCTCGGACCGAGCTCGAGCTCGACGTGCGCCTCTCCAAGGGAGCAGTCGAGCCGTCGCTCGAGACGAGCCCGCGCGGCGTCCCGGTCGAGGAGGCGCTGGATTCGATCCTCGCTCCTCGTGGCCTCTTTTACCGGATCGAGGGGGACCGCCTGGCGATCGGGACCATGGTCGGAGCGCTCGCCTTCGGAAAGGGGACACCCT
>DAISWT010000299.1:0-3943 GCA_036826235.1 Acidobacteriota bacterium
CGTAGGTCTTGTGGTACGGGGAGCCGACGACGACATCGATGAAGCCGTCGCCGTTGATGTCGCCGGCCGACCCCACCGAAACACCAAATCCGGACGCGGGCTGGAATCCTTCGACCGCCCAGGCGGGGGAAGAGGAGAGACCCGAAGCCGAGCCCAGATAAAGCAGGACTCTTCCCGCGTCGTAGCCGTGGGCGCCGTCATAGCCGGGTGCGCCGATGAGGACATCGGCGTAGCCATCGCCGTTCACGTCCCCCGCGGCGGCCACGGAGACCCCGAACTCATCGACGTCCCGATCTCCCTGCCCGATCCAGGCCGGTGTCGCCGACAGGCCGCTCGGCGACCCAAGGTACAGGTAGGCCCGCCCTATGTCGTACTGCTGCCCCACGTTGTAGAAGGGCGATCCCACGATGACGTCGGCATAGCCGTCGCCGTTGACGTCCCCTGCCGAGGCAACCGACCAGCCAAAATGGTCCGCGGGTTGATCACCCCGAATGAGCCTGGAGGGAGAGGAGGGAATACCGGCCGCTGTATCGCCGGGGACGCTCAGCAGAAGCAGCGGAAGAAAGAGAAGGGCTTCCGTGATTCTTCGCATCGGCGACTCCCAGTGGGACGCGGGACTCTCGGTCAGCGGAGGAGGGCCGAAAAGTACGACCATTCAGACGATTTGTCAACTCGCAGCGCTCGTCGGCACGCCGTCCGGTGCGCCGTGCATCCCTCTGCTATAATCCCGGCCCGCTTGCCTGTGGAGAGATCGTGCCGGAATCCTTGAACAGACGCGCGGTTCCCGACTGGGTGTGGGTCGCGGGCGTGTGCGCGCTGGCGCTCGTGTTGCGTCTGGTGTACGTCTTTCAGGTCAAGGACAGCAGGCTGATCACACCGGAGGAGCTTGACCCGGGGATGTACTTCGACTGGGCGAAGACGATTGCCGCCGGCGACTGGATCGGCAAGACACCGTTCGTTCAGAGCCCCCTGTACGCCTACCTGCTGGGCGTGCTGATGATGGTGATCGGCTCCAGCGTCACGCGCATCCTGATCATGCAGTCGTTTGTCGGCTGCGGCACGGTCCTGCTGACGTACGTCCTGGGGCGGCGGCTGCTCGGGCACGGGCGGGGCCTGGCCGCCGCGGCGCTGGTCGCGCTGTACGGCCCCTTCATCTTCGAGGAGGGGATGATCATGAAGACTTTCCTCTCCCCTCTCCTGACGGTCGTCGTGCTGTTGCTTCTCGATAGGGCGCGCGCTGCCAGTCCCGGATCGCGGCGCGCCGCGAGGCTGTTCGCCTTTGCGGGCGCGTCCTACGGGCTGCTGACGCTCGACCGGGACAACTTCATCCTGCTGGCGCCGCTCCTGGCGGCCCTGGCGCTGTGGCTGGGTGGCGGGCTGACGCGCGTCGGACTGCGGGCGGCCGGCGTCTTCACGCTGGGCGCGGTCCTGATGATCGCCCCGGTGACGCTGCGTAACTGGGTTGTCGCGCACGAGTTCGTGCCGCTGACGACGGGGGGCGGCGAGGTGTTCTTCATCGGGAACAACGCCGATGCCAACGGGCTGTACGTGCCTCCGCCGTTCGTGCGACCCGACCCGAAGTACGAGCACTCCGACTTCATCGCGCGGGCCGAGGAGATCTCGGGCGTCAAGATGACTCCGATGCAATCCTCCTGGTTCTGGTTCCGCCAGGGGATGAGGTTCATCACCGACGAGCCGGGAGCCTGGATACGTCTTCTGGGGCGCAAGCTGATTCACTTCTGGAACTTCTTCGAGCTGCCCGACAACCTGGATTACCTGATCCTGCAGCGCTTCTCGCCGCTGCTCGCTGCCCTCAACGCGTCGTTTCCCCCTCCGGGATGGGGAACGCTCGTTCTCCCCTCGGCGGGGTCCTCGGCGCCAGTGCGTATCCACCTGTACTCGACGTTCGGCACGGTCGCCCCGCTCGGGCTGTTGGGCATCGTCCTGACGCGGCGGATGTGGCGCCGGCTGCTGCCGTTGCACGTCCTGCTGTTCGGCTATATGGGGACGGTGCTGCTGTTCTTCAATTTCGCGCGCTTCCGCGCGCCGGTCGTGCCGATCCTGGCGCTGTTCGCCGCGGAGAGCCTGTTCGCGCTGGGCCGTTTCCTGCGCCGCCTGGGGTCGCTCGTGGTGGCGTTGACGGCGCGCGCGGGCGATATGGCGGCGCGGGCGCGGGCGCTCGTCCCGGGATGGAAAGGAGCGGCCGCCGGCGTCGCGGCGGCGCTCCTGGTCATCGGGATGAACGTGGAGTGGCCGCGTGGCGTCGTGCCGGCCCTGGAGCAGGCGCTGGTCGCCGGCAACGCCTACTACGAGCAGGCGAAATACGAGCAGGCGCTGCAGGAATATCTGGAGGGGATGCTCCTCCTGGGCGAGGGCCCGCCGGGGGCCCGCGGCGACGCCCAGTTGAAGAGCCGCTTCGGCCCCGAGGCGACGCGCGCCGCGATCGCCAAGGAGCTGGAGGCCGAGTCGATCGCGCGCGGGCCGCAGTTCAAGGGGATCCATCTCGGCATCCACCACGGCATCGGCATCACGCTGACGCAGAAGGCGCAGGCGCTGCTCGACAAGGGCGAGCGCCAGAAGGCGATGCCCCTCCTCGATGAGGCGATCACCCAGTTCAACGAGGCGCTGCGACTGGCGCCGGCCTACCTTCTGTCGATCCGCAAGCTGGCCCTGGCCTACGAGCTGAAGGGAGACCACGCCGCGTCGATCGAATGGCTGCGCAAGGGGATCGACCTCTGGCCGGACGACCTGCAGGTCCGCGCCGATCTGGCGGAGGCGCTCTCCAACGCCGGCGAGTACAACGACGCGCTCAAGCAGCTCGACGAGGCGCGGACCACAAACAAGACCATGGACCCGCACGTGCTGGCGCGCCTCTACCACTATCGCGGGCGCATCCTCCTGGAGGGGCTGCACGAACCGGGCCGGGCGCTGTACAACTACGAAAGAACGCTCGAGCTCGATCCGGCCTATCCGCAGGCGGACGAGATCCGCAATACGGTGATGTTCCTCAGGTCGCGCGGCCTGCAGCCGCTCGCCGACGAGCCCGAGACGCCCGCCCCCGCCAGCCGGTGATCAGGCGGTCTTGCGCTTGATGAGACGCAGCGCCATCCGCGCGGCGCGCTGCTCGGCCTCCTTTTTCGTGCGGCCCTTGCCGCGCGCCATCTCCCGACCCTCGACCATCAGACTGACGTGGAAGGTCGGGCTGTGCGGCGGCCCCTCGGTGCGGACCACCTTGTAGCGCGGGGTCGGCCTGCCGCCCGCCTGCATCAGCTCCTGAAATCCGGTCTTGTAGTCCTTCCCCTCGATCTCCTCGCGCCTGAGGTCGCGGATCTGCGCGCCAAACAGGCGCTCCACCAGCGATCGCGCCGCCTGGTCGCCGCCGTCCAGGAGGACCGCCGCGATGACCGCCTCGAGCGTGTCGGCCAGGATTGACTCCTTCGTCCGCGCGTCGCTCTTCTCGGCCGTCTTGCCCAGACGCAGGTGCCCGCCGAGCTCGAGGCGCCGCGCGGCCTCGGCCAGGGTGGGACGGCTCACCAGGTATCCCTTGAACTTCGACAGGCCCCCCTCGTCCATCGCGGGGAACGACCGCAGCAGGGCGTGGGCGACCATGAAACCGAGCGCCGCGTCGCCCAGGAACTCGAGCGCCTCGTTGTCGGCCCCGCCGCCCTCCTCGTTGGCGAACGACGAGTGGGTCAGCGCGCGCGTGATGAGACGGCGGTCGCGAAACGCGTGGCCGAGCCGGCTCTCGAGCTGCGTCAGTTCGGGGTCGCCGCGGGACGTCGTCACCGGGGTTGTTGGGCTCCGGGCCCGCCGGAGGGGCCCGCCTCCGGACCCGGGCGGCCCGCCGGCGCACCGGCCCCGCCCTGGCCCGGCTTGCCCGGGGCGGCGGCGGGAGCCCCCGCCGGGGGCGGCGTTGATTCGAAGACCTGCCCCTGAAGCCGGC
>DAISWT010000300.1:0-3916 GCA_036826235.1 Acidobacteriota bacterium
CTCCGCGTCGCATCGGCTGAGGAGCAGGCTCTCGGGCGTTTCGAAGAGGACCGGTCCCTCGTCGGGCCCCAGCTCATCGGCGTCCGACGCCGCGGCGCCGGAGCGACTGGCGTACCGGTTGAGGAAGATTGTCGTCAGGATTCGCACCAGCCAGGCTCGCGCCGTCACTCGTTCGCGAAGTTGATGAAACTTCTCGAAGGCCCGGAGCGAGGTGTCCTGGACCAGGTCGTCCGCCGCGTCGGGATTCCTCGTCAGGCGGAGCGCCAGACCGTACAGAGTGTCGATCTGTGGCAGAAGATACTCCTCGAAGGTACTGGAGGAGAGGCTCCCGCCGGGGAGGATCCTCCAGCCCGTCCGGCGCGGCTTCATGGCGAATGCTCCATTCATATAGACAGGGCGATACGTCGATATTATCCCGCCAGCCGATCCCGTCGGGCGCCGCGCCGGTCCGAGGAGCCGGATGTCGGGAAGTCAGACGGCGGGAAGGGAGATGCGAAACGTGGTGCCCGACCCGGGGCGGCTCTCGACCTCGATCGTCCCGCCCATCGCCTGGGTGAGGTGCTTGGCGATCGCCAGGCCGAGTCCGGTGCCGCCGTCGCGGCGGTCGCGGGAGCGATCGACGCGATAGAAGCGCTCGAAGATCCTGCCGACATCCTCGGGAGGGATGCCCACCCCGTTGTCCGCCACCGACACAATCACACGGCCGGCCGACGGGCGCGCCGAGACTTCGATCCGGCCCCCTTCGGGGGTGAACTTGACGGCGTTGTCGAGCAGGTTGATGAGCACCTGTGCCAGCCGATCGCGATCGGCGACCACGTCGGGGAGATCCTTCGGAAGATCGAGAGCGACCGCGTGGCTCCGCTCCATCGCCGCGGGGCGCGTGGCCGTCTCCGCCTGCGCCACGACGTCGCGCAGCGACACCGGACGGAGCTCGAGGCGCGCCTGCCCCTGCTCGACCGACGACAGGTCGAGCAGGTCCTCGATCAGGGCGGCCAGCCGGCCAGCGTGCCGGTGGATCACCTCGACGAACTCGGCGGCCCGGCCCGGCTCCTTGAGCCCGCCGTCGCGCAGCGTCTCGGCATAGCCCTTGATCGCCGTGAGCGGCGTGCGCAGCTCGTGCGACACGTTGGCCACGAACTCGCGCCGCACCTGCTCCAGCCGCTGCAGCTCGGTGATGTCGTGGAACACCGCGACCGCCCCGACGGCCCGCGTGTCCTCGCGGATGGCGGCGAGGCTGGCCCGGATCACTTTGTCCTGCGCGCCCCCCAGGGCGATCTCCCGGACCAGCGGCTGGTCCGCCAGGAGCGCGGCCTCGATCGCCTCCTGCAGGGCCGGGACGCGTGCGGTCTCCAGCGGACGGCGCCCCTCGATCGGCAGCTGCGCGTTGAAGATGCGGCGGAAGGCGTCGTTGGAGACCAGGATGCGGCCGTCCGGGCCGGTCAGGAGCACCCCCTCGACCATGCCCTCCAGGATGGTGCGCAGCTGGTTCCGCTCGCGGCCGATCAGGACCAGACGCTCCTCGAGCTCGCCCGCCATCCGGTTGAGCGAGCGCGCCAAAGCGGCCACCTCGTCGCTGCCGCTGACCTCGGCGCGCGTCCCGAGGCGGCCGTCCGCCAGGTCGGCGGCGGCGCGCGACATCGCCTCGAGGCGGCGCGCCGTGCCGCGCGCGAAGCCCCAGCCGAGGGCGCAGGCGACCAGCACCGACACGACCGTCGCCAGCAGGATCGGGACGCGCACCTCGGTCTGGGCTTTCCTCACTTCCGTGAGCGGGACCGCGAGACGCACCACGCCCTGCGCCGGATCGCCGGGTTCGAGACGCGCCGCCACGTACAGCATGTTCTCCGCCAGCGTCGCGCTGTAGCGCACCGCTCGTCCGGCTCCGAATCGCATCGCCTCGATCACCTCGGGACGGTTGGCGTGGTTCTCTACCGTGGCCAGGGCGTCGCCGTTCAGTTCCGTGTCCCCCAGCACCTTCCCGGTGCCGTCGATGATGGTGACCCGGACGTCGAGGTCCCTGCCGAGGCGGTCCGCCAGCCGGTCGGCCGAGCCGCGCAGGTCGGGCTCGGCGCGCACCAGGTCGCGCACCAGACGCGCCTCGTGCGCGAGTCTTTCGGCAATCTGGTCGGTGACCCGTTGCTCGACGGTGCGGCTCAGGAAGTATCCGGCGATGAGCGAGGCGAGTCCGGCGACCAGAACGAACGACAGGGTGAGACGCTGCTGGATTCTCAGAGCGGTGTCCTTCGCTCAGTCGGCCGCCGCGGACCCCGCCGGCCGGAACCGGTATCCGACGCCGCGCACCGTCTCGATCCATTCGCCGGCCGACCCCAGCTTGGCGCGCAGGCGCTTCATGTGGGTGTCGACGGTGCGGGTCTCGACGTCTCCGCCATAGCCCCAGACCTCCGACAGGAGCTGGTCCCGGCTGAAGGCGCGGCCCGGCCGCTTGGCCAGGCGGTGCAGCAGCTTGAACTCGGTGGCGGTGAGGACGATCTCCCGGCCCTTGAGCCGGACCGTGTGGGCCCCGACATCGATGACCAGCGGCTCGTGGACGATGCGCTCCTCCTCCGCCGCCGCCGGTCCCTCGTCGCGTTTCAGGATCGCCTGCACCCGCAGCACCAGCTCGCGCGGCGAGAACGGCTTCACGACGTAGTCGTCGGCGCCCAGCTCGAAGCCGACGACCCGATCGACCTCGGCGCCCCGGGCGGTGAGCATCAGGATCGGGATGCGGCGTGTCATCTCGTCCTGCTTCAGGAGCCGGGCCACCTCGCCACCGGACAGGACCGGCAGCATCAGGTCGAGGACGATCAGGTCGGGCCGCTCGCGGCGCGCCGCCTCGACCGCCTGGCGGCCGTCCAGCGCCGACACGACGCGATATCCGGCCTGCGCCAGGTTGTAGCGCACCAGCTCCACGATGTCGCGCTCGTCGTCCACCACCAGAATGGTCTGCGGCACCTTGCTCAAGCCTCCCGGATTCGCGGCCGCGCTGGCGCGAATTATAGCCCCCGGCGCCGGCCCCCCGTGACGGCGGCCGGGCGGCGGCCGGCAACCCGGACAGTCTCGACTCCAGCGTGTGACGGTGAAGTGACCGACGCGCGACGGGCCGGTGACGATCGGGTGACGAGGCGGGTCGCGGCCCGGAGACCGGCGCCGCGGCCGATCGACCTCACCCCGGCAGCCGCCGCTTCAGGATGGCGCCGAGGGAGTCGTGGTCGAGCGCCCCCATCACGATCTGCTCGGCCATCCGCCCGTCCGGGCCGAC
This sequence comes from Acidobacteriota bacterium, assembly GCA_036826235.1. Classification (GTDB taxonomy): domain Bacteria; phylum Acidobacteriota; class Polarisedimenticolia; order Gp22-AA2; family Gp22-AA2; genus Gp22-AA3. Next base: position 3,257 of record DAISWT010000300.1, read on the forward strand.
GACCAGGGTGATCGGCAGCGACAGGACGCCGTAACGTGCCGCGACCCTCCCCTTGGCGTCGAGGAGGATCGGGAAGGTGATCCCGGCCCGCCGCGCGTAAGCCATGACCTTCGCCGGCTTCTCTCCGAGGTTGATCCCCACCACCGCGAGAACGCCCGGGTACGCCCGCGCGGCCTCTTCGAGGACCGACATCTCGTCCAGGCAGACCGGGCACCAGGTCGCCCAGAAATGCACCAGCACCACGCGACCCCTGAAGGACGACAGGGCGACCTGGTTCCCCTGCAGGTCGGGGAGCGCGAACTCGAAGACCGGTTCGCCCGGCGCCGGGATCTTCGCCGTGGCCGTTACGGGAGCGCGCGACCCGGCGATGATTACCGCCGCGACCATGACGGCCCACCACGGAGACGACCGGGACAGGACGGGCCGTCTTCGCATGATCAGAAAGCCTTGGAGACGCCGAGCAGGAGCCCCGTTCGCGGGGCCAGGTTGACCTCGTTGACGTACTGGTAGACAGGCACCTGGACGAACCCGTACAGGGTCAGCCCTCCAGTCGCCATATCCAGACGCAGCCCGGGCGTGAGATTGACGAACCGCGCCCCCGTCGAGGGGATCTCCAGCGACAGGTAACGGTCCCGCTCCGTCCGCCGGGCATTCACCTGG
>DAISWT010000301.1:0-3874 GCA_036826235.1 Acidobacteriota bacterium
ACGAACATCGTCTTCGGCGTGGGGAATCCGGACGCCCGACTCATGTTCGTCGGCGAGGGGCCCGGGGCGGACGAGGACCTCAAGGGAGAGCCGTTCGTGGGGCGCGCCGGGCAGCTCCTGACCAAGATCATCGAGTCGATGGGACTGCAGCGCGGCGACGTCTACATCGCCAATGTCGTGAAGTGCCGCCCCCCCGAGAACCGCACGCCGCTTCCGGACGAGATCGGCACGTGCGCGCCGTTCCTGTTCCAGCAGATCAGGGCGATCCGGCCGCGTGTCCTGGTCTGCCTCGGGACGCCGGCCGCGCAGACGGTCTTGGGGACACGCGAGACGATCACCCGCCTGCGCGGCGGCTTCCATGACCTGGAAGGAATCCGCGTCATGCCGACGTTCCACCCGGCCTACCTGCTGCGCAACCCGGCCGCCAAGAGAGACGTCTGGGACGACATGAAGAAGGTGATGGCCGAGTTGAAAGCGGCGGGATGACCTGTCTGTTCGCATCGGTCGCGGTGCCCCGGCCGGTGCGACGCCTGTTCACCTACTCGGTCCCCCCCGCCCTCGCCCCGCGATGCCGTCGTGGCGTCCGAGTCATCGTGCCGTTCGGCCGGCGCCGACTGACCGGATACCTCCTGGATCTCCAGGAGGGGAAGGAGCCGGCCGATGCACCGTACCCGCTCAAACCGATCGAGCAGGTCCTCGACGCCGAGCCGGTCCTCGACGAGTCCATTCTCGCACTGACGCGCTTCGCGGCCGATTACTATATCGCGTCCCTGGGCGAGATGATCGTCTGCGCCCTGCCCGGCATGAAGGCCAGGGTGCGCCGGATCGTGTCGGTGACCGCGTCGGGGAGATCGGTGCTCGAGGCGGGCGGCGGCGTCCTTGTGGACGCCTCACTCCCGCGGATCGCGGCCGACCCACTGGCGAGAGAAATACTCGGCGTGGTCGCGGAGTTCACGTCGGCGCGCGGCGCCGCGATCCGACTGGAGGATCTGAGTCGCCGCGTCGGGCCGCGCTTCAAGACGCGAACCCTGGAGCGTCTCCGCGCCGGGGGGCTCCTGGAGGTGACCGAGGTCGCCGTCTCTCCGGGGCCGCGCCCGTACCTCGAAGAGCACGTCGACCTCAGCACCCGGGACGACCCACCTGCGGCCGTGAAGGGATCGCGCCGGCGCCGGATTCTGGCCGTTCTGAAGGAGACCGGGGGCCGGATGCCCCTGCCGGCTCTCCTGAAAGCCTCCGGCGCGCCGCGGGACGCGCTACGCGCGCTCGAGAAACTCGGTCTCGTCCGGATCGAATCGCAGGAAGTGCCCCGCCGGCCAGCCTCACTCGGGTTGCCGTTGGAGCCCCTCACCGAGCTATCGCCCACCGTCGATCAAAAGAAGGCGATCGAAGCGATCGAGGGCGCCCTCGCCGATCGATCCTTCACGACGTTTCTTCTTCACGGCATCACCGGGAGCGGCAAGACCGAAGTCTACCTGAGGGCCATCGAGGCTGCGGTCCGGGCGGGGCGGAGCGCGCTCTATCTCGTCCCCGAGATCGGCCTGACGCCGCTTCTGGCGCGGCGCATGCGATCCCGCTTCGGCGAGGTCCTGGCGCTGTTGCATTCGGGTCTGACCGAAGGGGAGCGCTATGACGAGTGGAGACGGATCCGGGACGGCCGCGTGAACGTCGTCCTCGGGACCCGCTCGGCCGTGTTCGCGCCGATCCCCGATCTCGGACTCGTCGTGGTCGATGAGGAGCACGACGCATCCTACAAGCAGGACGAGCACCCGCGGTACAACGGCCGCGACCTGGCGATCCTGCGCGGCAAGATGGCGCGGGCGGTCGTGGTCCTCGGATCGGCGACGCCCTCCATGGAAACCTACCTGCACGCGCAGCGCGGCCGCCACCGGCTGTTGAGCCTCCCGGGGCGCATCGGCCGTGCCGGGCTGCCCCCCGTCGAGCGGGTGGACATGCGCCGCGAGTTCGAGGAGGTCGGCCGCGAATCGGTCCTGTCGCGACGGCTGCTTTCGGCCCTCGAGGAGCGCCTGCGGCGCGGCGAGCAGAGCCTGGTCCTGCTCAACCGCCGGGGGTTCTCCACCTTCGTCCTCTGCCGCTCCTGCGGCGATTCGATGCAGTGCCGCAACTGCAGCATTCCGATGACCTGGCACCTGCGGCAGCGGCGCCTGCGCTGCCACTACTGCGACGACAGCCGCGAGGAGCCGCGGGCCTGCCCGTCCTGCAAGAGCGCCCACCTCCATTTCGGTGGGACCGGCACGGAACGCCTCGAAACCGTCCTGAGGGCGTCGTTGCCGGGAGCGCGCATCGAGCGGCTCGACAGGGACACGACGCGGGGTCGCGGCTCGGTCGAGGAGATTCTGACGCGCGTCGAACGGCGGGAGATCGATGTCCTGCTGGGGACGCAGATGATCGCCAAAGGCCACGACTTTCCCAACGTGACCCTCGTGGGGGTGCTGGCGGCCGACGCCCTGCTCGGGCTTCCGGACTTCCGTGCCGGCGAGAAGGCGTTCCAGCTTCTGGCCCAGGTCGCGGGGCGCAGCGGCCGCGGCGAGCGCGAGGGCGAGGTGATCGTGCAGGCCTACTACGCCGATCACCACGCCATCCGATTTGCCTGTGAGCACGATTTCGCCGGGTTCGCGGCGCGCGAGCTCGCCTACAGGCGCGCCATGAACTACCCGCCGTACTCCGTCCTGGCCGCGATCCTGGTGAAAGACCGCGTTTTCGACAGGGCCCGCGCCCGGGCGACGGTCATCGGCAGGGTGCTGCGCGGCGTGGCGGATGGCGGGCTTCAGGTCCTCGGGCCCGCCCCGGCGCCGCTGGAGCGACTGCGAGGAGAATTCCGCGTCCAGCTCCTGGTCAAGGCGCGGGGCCGTCGGCAGATGCAGGACGCCCTCGGGAGGACTCTGCCGGAGCTGGAGAAACGGAACGTACGCTTGGACAACCTGGTGTTCGACGTCGACCCGATCTCGACTCTCTGAAGACTCGGGCGCTCCGAGCGCTACTTGACGATTTCCAGACCCGGCCTGCCGTCGGCCGGCACCACTTCGCCGACGACGGCGGCCACCCGGTTGCCGCGCTCGTGCAGGCGCGCGACGAGCGTCGGCGCCTGATCCGCGGGGAGGGAGACCAACAGCCCACCCGAGGTCTGCGGGTCGACGATGAGCCACCTCTCCTCGTCGGTGAAGTTCCCGGAAAAGGTCAGGTAGTCTCCAGCCGCCTGCATGTTCGAGGCGGTCACCGAGGTGGCAACGCCCTGGCCGATCAACTCGAGACTTTCCTCGTACCGCGGGACGTCTTTGAACCGGATCCGCATCCGGACGTTGCTGCCCTTGGCCATCCCGAGGGCGTGACCGCTCAGGCCGAAACCGGTGACGTCGGTGCAGGCGTGCGGGTCGAACTCGAGCATCGTCTCGCACGCCACCCGGTTGAGGGCCGCCATCCAGTCCACGGCCCTCATGAGCAGCTCGTCCGACGCCAGTCCCCGGCGGAAGCCGGTGATGATCACGCCGGTACCGATCGGCTTGGTCAGGACCAGGTGGTCGCCCGGCCGCGCCGCGGCGTTGGTGAGGATCCGCTTCGGGTGGATCAGACCGGTCACCGACAGACCGTATTTCAGCTCATCGTCGCGCACGGTGTGCCCGCCCACCAGGGTGGCGCCGGCCTCCTTGATCTTGCTGAACCCGCCCTCCAGGATCTTGCGCAGCGACGCCTTGTCGATGTTGCGGGCAGGGAAGTTGCACAGGTTCATGGCGGTGAGCGGACGTCCCCCCATGGCATAGACGTCGGAGATCGAGTTCGACGCCGCGACCTGCCCGAAGAGAAACGGGTCGTCGACCACCGGGGCGATGTAATCGACCGTCTGGACCAGGGCCACCTC
>DAISWT010000302.1:0-3874 GCA_036826235.1 Acidobacteriota bacterium
TGGAGGGACGGCGCCGGCGCCGGATGTCGGGGCGTCGTCGGCCCCTCCGGATCGGCCCGGCGTCCTCCTGCGGCCGCGTCGGGGTTTTGACGTCCGGGGGACGGACAGAATGTCGCTACGGCGCCCCCCCCGTCCCGGGAATTTTTTGAGGGGCAGGATTCTCTTGACTGGCCGCAGGAGCCCCCTTATATTGAGGACGCGATCGGCGGCGGTCATCGCCGATCATTTTTGTTATGGGACCAAGAATGCTCCCTCTCCGGTACCTCATGATTGGGCCGATTGCCTGCCTGGGGCTGGCCTGCGCCAGCACGGGTGGCGGCACTCCGGCCACGACCCCGCAGCCCGCGGCTGAAATGCCCGCCGCGGCGCCGGCGTCGCTCAGCGGCGATCAGACGGGGACCGTGGTGCCGGTCGTGGCGCGGGAGACCACGCCGGACAGGACGCGGCGCGAGTCGGTTCCGGCCCACGTGCGCGAGGTCCGCGATCAGATGGAGGAGGCCTACCAGGCCGGCCTGGAGGCCTACCAGTCCGGGCGCTTCGACGAGGCGAAGGGCCAGTTCGACCGGGCCGTCGACATCGTGCTCACCAGCGACATCGATCTGAACGAGCAGCCGGCGTTCAAGAAGGCGTTCGACGAGATCGTGCGGAACATCGCCGACATGGACGCCGACCTGTACAGCCGGGAGAACGAGCCGGTCGAGAAGGAGGACCGCTCGCCGCTCGACGATCTGAAGGACATCTCGTCCTACCTGCCGCCGGAAGAGGCCGAGAAGGAGCGCCAGAAGATCCAGCAGGTGGTCGGCAAGATCTCCTACGACATCCCGGTCGTGCTGAACCCGCGGGTCCTCGCCTACATCGAGGCGTTCCAGACGCGCCTGCGGGACGAGTTCGAGCCGGGCCTGAAGCGCTCGGGCGGCTACCTGCCGATGGTCAAGAAGATCTTCCATGAGGCGGGGCTGCCGGAGGACCTGGCCTACATGGCGCACCAGGAGTCGGCGTTCAAGGTGAACGCCTTCTCACGCGCCCGCGCCAAGGGGATCTGGCAGTTCATGTCCTTCACCGGCCGCAAGTACGGGCTGAAGATGGACCTGTGGATCGACGAGCGCAGCGACTTCGAGAAGGCGACGCGCGCCGCGGCGGCCTACCTCAAGGAGCTGTATGACCGCTACGGCGACTGGTACCTGGCGATGGCGGCGTACAACGCGGGGGAGGGGAAGATCGACCGCGCCCTGGCGCGCTCGCACGCCAGGGATTACTGGTCGCTGACCAAGACACGCTACATCCGCACCGAGACCAAGTGGTACGTCGCCGCCATCCTGGCGTCGATCCTGATCGACAAGTCCCCCGAGGACTACGGCTTCTTCGTCGACCTCGACCCCGAGCTGAAATGGGACACGCTGACCGTCGACAGGGCCACCGACCTGCAGGTCATCGCCGACGCCGCCGGGACCTCGCTCGAGTCCGTCCGCGCCCTCAACCCCGAGCTCCGCGGACTGGTGACGCCGCCGAATGCGGCCTCCTACACACTGCGCGTCCCCGAGGGGACGAAGGACGACGTGGTGGCGAAGCTGGAGTCGCTGCCCGAGGAGCAGCGGGTCTCCTGGACGCTGCACGAGGTGCGCCCGGGCGAGACCTTCTCGTTCATCGCGCACAAGCACGGCATCCCGGTGCGCGCCCTGCTCGACGCCAACCCGAGATACGTGGGCAAGCGGCTGCGCCGGGGCGTGGTCCTGAACATCCCGATCTCCAAGAGCACGCCGCAGGTCGCGCTGGCCGCCGCGAGCGGGGACCCGACGTTCGAGCCTGGAGAGAAGATCGTCCACCGCGTCCGCCGCGGCGACACGCTGCAGTCGATCGCGGCGCGCTACCGCACCACCGTGGCCAATCTGAGGCGCTGGAACAACCTGGCCAGCCCGATCCTCCACCCGGGGCAGCGGCTGGTCGCCTATTACGGCGAGAAGGGGAACGGGCCGCGCCAGTACGACGAGGCGGTCAACGCGGCGGTGTCGGTGAACGGCGGGCGTCTCGAGTACAAAGTCCAGGAGGGCGACACCGTCACCTCCATCGCCCTGAAATTCGGCGTGTCGTCGGATGACCTGTGCCGCTGGAACAGCCTGGCTCCAGACGCCACTCTCCGTCCCGGGGACCGGGTCCTGGTGGGCGAGGCTCAGCAGTCCACGGGAAGCAACGGCGCGGACGGCAATCGCAAGGGCGGCCGGGAGGGAGTCATCCGGCATCGCGTCAAGCGCGGCGAGACCTTGATGCGCATCGCCCGGCTGTACGCCGTCAGCGTGCGCCAGGTGCGCGTCTGGAACCGTCTCGAGAGCTCCACGATCCATCCCGGCCAGGTCCTGACCATCCGCGGCAAGTAGCCCCGCCCTCCGGCGTTTGCTAAGATCCGGCCTCTGATGATCGCCCCCTGCCCCAGCCGCGGTCGCGCCCTGGCCGTCGCGCTGTTCCTCGTCGCGCTCACCGGCTGCGGCGAAGGCGCCCACGACCGGGGCGCCCCATCCTCCGGCGGCGCCCCGGGCTCCCCGCACGCCCCGGGCGCGCCCGGCGAATCGCTCTCGACCGTCCTGGCGCACGCCGACAGCTCGTTCCGCGACGGTGATTACGCGGAGGCGCAGAGCGCCTACGAGCAGGCGCTGCAGATCGACCCCGGGCAGTCGCGGGCCACCGCGAATCTGGCGACCTGCTATCTGAAGAACCGGGTCGTGAAGAAGGCGGAGTCCCTGCTGATCGGCTTCCTGGCGCGCCATCCGGACGATGCCGGCGCGCGTCTGGTTCTGGCGCGGGTCTATGTGCGCCAGGGGGAGCTGGGTCCGGCCGCCGACTCCCTGCGCGAGGTCCTTCGGACCCATCCCGACGTGGTGTCGGCCCACTACAACCTGGGTATGATCGCCTATCGCAGCCGGCTGTACGACGAGGCCGAGAGCCATCTCAAGCGGGCCGTCGCGCTGAAGCCCGAGCTGCCGGACGCCCACTACACGCTCGGGCTCACCTACCTGGCGCTCAACCACTCCCCCGAGGCGATCGCCTCCCTGGAACAGGCGGTGCGGGTCGATCCCAGGCACGTCGGCGCACACTTCAACCTGGCGAACGCCTACGCGCGCGCCGGGCGCATGAAGGAGGCCGAGCGCGAGCAGGCGGTCTACGCCGACCTGAGCGGTCGCAGCAAGTCCCGGCAGGAGAAGGAGGCGCAGATCAAGTCGAGCAGCGTCAAGGCGATCCAGTACGTCCTCGCCGAGAAGTACGCCGAGGCCCTGGCGGAGTATCAGGAGCTGGCCAGGCGCTTTCCGGACTACGCTCCGATCTACAACCAGATCGGCCAGATGCAGATCCGGCTGGGGCGGCGCGACCAGGCGTTCCAGTCGCTGCGCCGGGCGATCGAGATCGACCCGAAGCTCAGCGACCCGCATTACCTGTTGTCGGGTCTCTACCGCGAGCGCGGGGACCAGCAGGCGGCCGACCGGGAGCTGGAAACCTTCGCGGCGCTCGAGGTGATCCCCGAAGGGAAGTCGGGGTATTGATGGCGTCGCAGCTTTCACCACGCGTGGTCCCCCGAATCGCCCCTCTTCCGCCTGGCTCGGCGGCGCTGGCCGCCGGCATCGCCCTGCTGACCCTCGCGTCATCCGCGGCATCGCCGGCGGCCCCCACCCGTCCCGATGCGCCCGCCGTTCCGGCGATCCTGTTCAACGACGTGACCGCGGCGGCGGGACTCGGCGGCGTCCTCCACACCCACGGCGGGACCGGCCGCAAGTACTACATCGAGACGGTCCCGCCGGGCGCCTGCTGGCTCGACTACGACGGGGACGGCCGGCAGGACATCTATTTCGTGCAGAGCCGGCCGCTCCCCGGCAGCCCCCCCCCGCCC
>DAISWT010000303.1:0-3873 GCA_036826235.1 Acidobacteriota bacterium
TACCTGGAACTCGAACGTCCCCTGGCGCATGGCGAGGGCTCCGAGCGTGACCCGGTGGATGTGCTCCCGGGTCAGCTGCGCGAGCGTCTCCTTCGACAGGACGCCGAGGCGCACCAGCGTGGTCCCCAGGAGCTCTTCCGCCTGCTTGACGGCGGCCGCCCGCTTCACGTGGGCCTCGGTGACGCCGCCCTTGTCGCGGAACAGGGCGGTGATGCTCTCGTTGGAGAGCGTGCTGACCGCGAAGCGGATCATGTAGCCCGCGTCGATGAACAGCTGCCGGCTGGTCGCGCCGGTCTGGTATCTCAGGACGCCGGAGGCCTGACGGCGCTGCACCTCGGCCAGGACATCGCTCGGAGATCGCTGCGCCAGGCTCCCGTTCATCCGCGGAAGGTCCCTTCCGGAGCGGTCCGGGCCGCAGGCTGCGGCACCGGACGCACCGGCCCGGGCATAACTTGTGGCGGCGAGAGGATTATTGCAAGTATTTCGCGACCAGCGCCTCGCCCCAGGCCTGCCGCAGCTCCCGGAGTGAGTACCGGGTCACCCGTTCGAAAGCGGCGTCGGCGGGCCCGCCTTCGCCCATCGTCTTCAGCACGTCGAGGATCGCGGGGAAGCCGACGCGGTCGATGAGCCATTCCACGAAGGCGAGGGACGAGGGGTAGGAAAAATCCTGCCCCCAGCTCACCTTGTCCTCCAGGGCCTGGAATGCCTTCGCGAAGGCGGCGCCGGTCGCCGCGGGGGTGGTCTTGCCTTCGACCTGCTGCGCCAGACCCTCGTGCAGCCAGCGCGGGGCGGTGCCGCGGCTCTTGCCGGCGATGAAGGCGTGCGCCAGCTCGTGCAGCAGGACGTGGCGGGCCTCCGCGTTGATCTGCTGCAGCCCGCCGATCGGCACGCGGATTTTGCCGTCGTAGAGGCCCGCGACGTTCGCGTCGGCCTGGGTCGCCTCGTAGAACTGCCTCTGCGGGTAGACGATCACGATGATCGGCTGCAGCGGATAGAACTCGAACCGGGTCTCCAGCGACTTGAACTCGCTCTCGAGGTAATCGAGGATCTGCCCCCCGAGGTCGGGCCCCCCTCGACCGCCGTCGTATTTCAGGGTGAAGTGGGCCGCCTCCGACTGGCGGTAGCCACCGTCGATCGTGTGCTCGCGGCCCAGCTTGTCGATCTTCGCCTTGAGAGAAGCGTCCGGCCTGAGCTCATACGCCTTCTGCCACTCGCGGAGCGCCTCCTCGGTCCTCTCCTCGCCGTTGTAGACGTCGCCGAGCAGGGAGTGCATCGCCGCGTTGTCAGGGTGATCGAGGAGCGCCTGCTCGAGAGTCGACCGGGCGAAGATGTCGTTGTCCTGGCGGAGGTAGACGGCTGCCAGCCCCAGCTGCGCGGGGGCGTCCTGCCCGTCGTAACCGAGCGCCTCCCGGAAGCGCGCCAGCGCCGCGTCGTCCGCGCGCGCCTTGAACGCCCGCCCGCCCAGCTGGTCCAGGAGCACGACGAGTCGCCGGGTGTTCTCGGCGCGGGCCAGCGGGTACTCGTTGATGCGTCTCCTGAGGACCTCGACGGCGCGTTCCATCTCCTCGTCCGTCATGGTCGTCGCGTCGCCACGCGGCGCGACCGGTGAGGGGGACGGCCGGGCGGCCGCGCCGGAGAGGTCCGCGGGTGCCCCGCCGCCCGCAGGGGCTGCCGCGACGGCCTCGATGCTCTCGATGTCTGCGCGCGGCACGGTGATCCGGCCGCTTCCCTGGCGGATCAGCAGGACGTCGCCCCGCGCCTCCCAGGAATCGGCGGCGATCGTTCCGCCGTTCTTCAGGTGAATAATGTCGGCGCGGGCGGGTGTGAGGGCGGGGAACAGGAGCGTCACGCAGGCGAGGATCACTCCCGCTCGCGACGCGGACATCCGTCTCACTCGGACGCCCGGAGCCGGGCCAGCGGCACGACGATCGGCTCGGTTCCCTGGAGCAGGTCGGCCGGGAGGTCCGGTATGGTGGCGCGGGCCGCGTCACTGCCATCGTACACGCCCCAGCACACGCGGTAGCACGGCCGTCCTTTCAGAGAATAGGGAAGGACGATGAGCGCGCCGTGCGCGCCGGCGCGGTTCCGCGCCCCATTCACGGTGTCCTCCTGGCAAGCGATCATCAGCTGCAGCGTCGCGCCCCGGGGCCCGCGGGAGAGCAGCAACTGCTGGAACAGACGCGCGGCACCGGCCGGATCGCCCTGGTCCAGACGGAGGAGCGCCGCGGCGTAGGCCGGATCCCCGGGCAGATCGGAGGGTCTCGCCGGCGCCGTCGCCCCGGCCGGCTGTTCCCGGGCGGGCGCGGGGGCGCGCGTGACCGGTGACGGCGTCGTGCCGGAGACCGCCGGCAGCGATTCGTTCCGGGCGGGCGCCACCGGCCCGGGGATGAGGGGCGCCGCGCGTCCCGGCGCGTCCGAGTGCGCCGGACCCGGGGGAGAGGCCGCGGGCGACGCGACCGTCCGGGACGATTCCGCCGGCCGCGCTGTGCCGGCCGTCTCGCCGGGCGGGGACGCCGGTCCAGCCGGCGGGGATGCATTCGAGGCATGCTCGGGCGGCTCACGGCGCAGGATCACGTAGCCAAAGGCGGCCGCCACGACGAACGCCGCCGCGCCCGCGACGATCAGGAAACGCGTGAGGTCGCGCGGTTCGCGGCCGGCTCCGGCGACCTGGCCGTCGAAGGTCATCTCGATCGGCCCGACGTGGACCCGCTCTCCTGTCCGCGGGTCAATCTGCCATTGCGGCTCCTCGGGCGGCGGCGCCTCCGGGAGCGGCCGGGCGAACGCCGGCAGCTCCTCCGCGGGAACCGGCGGGGGCTCGTCCACGGGCGCGCTATCCGGCGGCATCGCCACGGAGGCAGCTGCGGGGCCCGCGCTGGCGGCAGGGTTCTCATCGACAGGGGCGACGACCTCCGGCGGCGGGGTCTCGGGCGCCTCGTCGATAATTGTCACGGCGTCATCGTCCGCACCCGCGTCCTCCACTGCGGCACCCGCCGGCGGCGTCTCCGGGACCTCGGAGCGGATCGGGATCATGCGTCCACGATCCGCCCCGACGACCGCTTCCACCGCAGGCGTCGCGTTCTCCGCCGCGCCGAGGAGATCGAGCGCCAGAATCACCTTGCCGACGGTGAGATCGTCGTGGGCCGTACGGCTGCTGATGTCGCGCAGGGTCGCGCTTCCATCCAGCATCCGTCCGATCCGGTCGGTCTCGAAGTCCAGTCTGAGGGCGGCCAGAACGGGCGCCAGCCTCTCGGTCGGACGGTATACCGACTCCATCGAGCCGATCTCGCGGATCACCGCGGTCCGGTCGCCCGCCTCCATGAGGCAGTCGAATACGAGCCGTCTGGTGTTGAGACCGAGCGATGTCACCTCGGGCGGCAGCGGCTCCGGAGCCATCTCGTAGGCGCCCTCGGCGGCGGAGAAGCACGAGCCGACGATGATGCGCACCTGCCGCCTCGCCCCCTGGAGCAGCTCGGACGGGGTCAGGAACCCCATCTCGATGAGGGTCTTGCCCAAAGACGCGCCGGGCTGCAGCCGCGATCGCGCCAGGTCGAGCTGTTCGATTGAAAGGCGAGCCTCGCGAATCAGGATGTTGGCCAGCCGGTCGGGCTCCGCGTTGCTCGCGGCGGACGCGATCTCGCCGCGCTTGAAATAGATGACCTTGGTGGCGTCGGGGAACGTCAGCCGGAGCGCCCCCTCGAATTCCTGGAGATGCAGCGTGGCGACGAGGCGCGGCAGGAAGATGTCGCCGATCGATCCCTGGGGTGGAAAGTCTCGCATGAAGGATCCGCCGGATCTCCGCGCCGGGCACGGCCGCGACTCATTATCAGTTTGGCCGGAAGGCCTGTCAAGGAAACGGACTTCGGCTACACTGCG
>DAISWT010000304.1:0-3871 GCA_036826235.1 Acidobacteriota bacterium
CCTGGTCGAGGGCCTCCGGTCGGTGCGCAACGTGGCGCTGTTCCGCAAGAGGATGCCCTTCGACTGGTGGGTCTTCGAGGCGATCTCCGAGGGGGAACGCAGTCCGGCCGTGGCGCTGGAACCGCACGAGATCTACGTGCTGCGCCTCGTAGACGGCGAGCGGGCGGTCGGCGACGTCATCAGGCTGTCGGAGTTCGGCGAGCCCGAGACCCTGCGCACACTCTTCCTGCTGTTGACCGTCGGGCGTCTCAAGATGAAGGCGCGGCCCGCCCCGGAGGTCGCCGATGCGCCGTCCGCTGATGGCTTCGCCGGCATCGTGCAGCGCTACAACGGCATGTTCGGCATGGTCTACCAGTACCTGATGAAGGAAGTGGGCCCCATCTCCGAGCACCTGCTGGCGCGCTCGCTGCGCGAGCTCGAGGCAACTTACCCGGTTCTGTTCCACCGGACCACCCTGGGTGGCGACGGCACGGTGGACGCCCGACTGCTGCAGGAGAACGTCCGGTCGCTGGCGGATGAGCCGGGGCGGGCGGTGCTGATCCAGGGGCTCAACGAGCTGCTGTATGCGGAGCTGTACGTTCTCCGGAAGACGCTGGGACCGCAGCATGAAGGGCGGATCCTGCGCGCCTTTCGCGAGGCGCGGCCGCCCGGGGGCGCCGCCGGAAGCGCTGCCTGATGTCCCGGGTTCTGATCCGGATGGGCGGGCTCCTGATCGTGGCCGCGGTCGTGTATCTGGCGGCGGCGCAGATGATCCGGGGCGCCGTCAACGACAGGGTGTTCTGGGCCTTCGCCGGCGCCGGAGCGACCAGCGTGGCGGTCGGGATCGCACTGGCGGTGTTCGGCCGCGGCGTGGCCGCGGTGGTCGGGCGCAGCTGCCCGCGATGCGGTCGTCGCGTGGCGCGCGGTCGAGTCTACTGCGACGACCACCTGCAGGAGACGATCAACGAGTACCGCGATCAGGAGCGGAAGAGGGGAGGTTGATTGGACCGGCTGCTTCTGGTGGTCCTCGGCCCGACGGCGACCGGCAAGAGCGAGTTCGCCCTTCTGGCCTGCGAGCGTTTCGGCGGCGAGGTCGTGAGCGTCGATTCCATGCAGGTCTACCGGGGCCTGGACCGGGGCACCGCCAAGCCTGGGCCGGAGGTGCGGCGGAGGGCGCCGCACCACGGCATCGACTTGGCCGACCCGGGGCAGGATTTCTCTCTCGGCGACTTCGTGCGGGCGGCCGGGGCGGCGATCGCTTCGATCCAGGAAGGCGGGCGGCTGCCGGTCCTGGTGGGCGGCACGGGATTGTATCTGCGCGGTCTCCTCAAGGGGATCGTGGAGGCGCCCCGGCGGGACACCGGGCTGCGGAAGCGCCTCGTGGCCCTGGCTGCGCGGCACGGAGCGGCGCGCCTGCACCGCGCTCTGGCCCGCGTCGACCCCGGGGGGGCGGCGCGGGTGCGTGCCGGCGACCGGCAGCGGATCGTGCGCGCACTCGAGGTGTACTTCGCGACCCGCCGCGGGCTGTCCGATCTGATCCGGGAGTCGCCCTTCGGCCCCGATCGCTATGCCTCGGTGAAGGTCGGGCTCAGCATGGATCGGGACGCGCTCTACAAAGTCATCGACGCCCGGGTGGCTCGTTTCTTCGCCGACGGCCTGGTCGAGGAGGTCGTTCGCCTGCGCGTCGGCGGCTGTCCCGACACGGCCAACGCCTTCAAGGCGCTCGGATACCGGGAGACGCTGCGCCACCTGCGCGGCGAACTGAGTCTCGAGGAGGCGATCGCTCTGACCCGGAGGAACACGCGGCGCTACGCCAAGAGACAGTGGACCTGGTTCAGGAAGGAGGAGGACGTCGCCTGGTTCGCGATCGACCCCTCCGATCCGGACCGATTCAGCGCGCCCCTCGGGCACGCCGCGAGGGCGCTGGGCCGGGGGTGAGATCGATGGACAAAGACGAGGGCGGCACCAACATCCAGGATCAGTATCTCGGCAAGGCGCGCAAGGACCGATCGTGGCTGACGGTGGTCCTGAACAGCGGCAAGAAGATCAACGGGCGGATCGTCTCTTTCGACCGCTACACCGTCATCCTGGAAGACCGCGGCAGCCAGCAGATGGTGTTCAAGCACGCCATCGCGACGGTCAGCGCGGCCCGGTCGTTCTCGAACACGATCGCGCTCGCCGAGGCACGGCCTCCCGACAGGCGCGGCGGGGACGCACCGGAGGTCGGGCCGCGTGCCGGGGACACGCCCGAGGATCCGGACCGATCGCGATCCGGGCCCTGACCCGGGGAGGACAGGACGCGTGCTCACCCTGGCCAATCAACTGACGATCTTCCGGATGGTGATGATCCCTCTGCTGATCACCCTCCTGCTGCGCAACCTGCACGGCTGGGCGTTCACCGTGCTCCTCCTCGCCGGCCTGACCGACGCGCTGGACGGTCTGATCGCGCGCCGCTACAGCCAGAGCTCCCACATCGGCGCATTTCTCGACCCGATGGCGGACAAGCTGCTGATGACCGCATGCTTCATCGTGCTGGCCCTGCCGGACCATCCCAAGTCCGTGCCCGAGTTCCATCTTCTGAACCACATCCCGCTGTACCTGACGATCGTGACCATCAGCCGCGACGTGTTCATCGTCATCATTGCGCTCCTGGTCCGTCTCACCTCGGGCCTGACCAGCTTCAAGCCCAGTCTGCTCGGCAAGGTGACCACGGCCGTCCAGCTCGTGACCATCGGGACGGTGATTCTGCTGAACTACCTGGGTCTGGAGCAGGAGGTGATCGTCGAGGGGCTGGTGTGGCTCACTCTCGCGCTGACTCTGGCGTCGGGCTTCCACTACATCTACCGCGCCACCCGCGTCGCGTCGGGAGCCTGAGCGCGACGGGCGACATCCGGCGCCCGCCGCGGCTCCTACTCGACCCAGACCAGTTCGGCCTTGATCGTTCCGACCGGTCCGCTGTAATCGAGCGGGAGCTCGAAGGTTGCGATTCCCTGCGGCGGGATGGTCGAGGGATCCAGGGGGGTCTCGCCCTGGGCGGCGATATCGCCGTTGTCGAGGAGGATCCGCACGCGGATGCGGGCCTGCGCCGCGGTCGCCCCTCCCCGGTTCTGCACCCGACCGAAAGCCTTGAGGCGGCCGTCCGGCATGATCGAATGGTCATTGACCATGAAGTAGGGGTCCGCCCGCCCCTTCTGCCCGATCCGCCCGCGACCGCGGTCTTCGATGGAGACACCGGGGCGCTCACCCGCGAGCATGGCGGCACGGCCCGGACGGTTGGTGAAGGTCATCTGCGTCTGCAGCGGGACGTCGCCCGGAGCGGAAGCGTCCGGTGCGGCCGCGGCGATGTCCCGTGCCTCGGGGCCGGCGGCCTGAGCGGCGCGGCGGTGCTTCACGACCCCCGCGATGACCAGCACGCCGAGCGCGGCGGCCAGGAGCGTCGGTATCCAGGAGACACCGCCCGATCGAGCCGCCTCTTCCCCGGCGACGGCGGGCGGCGTCTGGGACGCGCGCGCAGCCCGGCCGCGCGGCTCGGCGCCCGTCGTTCCCGACCAGGGCTGGGCCGCGACCGTCGCGGCCGCCGGGTGCGCCTGGCCCGGCGTCTCCGCGCCAATCGTGGCCAGCGCGCGCTCGAGCTCGCGGATCAGGGCGTCGTAGTCCTGGAAGCGCTCTCCGGGACGCTTGGCCATCATCTTCTGGATCGCGGAGGCGACGGGATACGGGACGGCGGGATTGACGGCGCGCGGCGATCGCAGGGGCTCGCTCATGTGCTTGACGATCATCGCGACCGGCGTCGGCGCCTCGAACGGGAGCCTTCCCGTGACCAGGTGATAAAAAGTGGCGCCGAGCGAGTAGATGTCCGAGCGCGCGTCGACCTGGCGGCCCGTCGCCTGCT
>DAISWT010000305.1:0-3857 GCA_036826235.1 Acidobacteriota bacterium
GGGTGCGCGGACGTTAGGGGACGGCTCGTCTGTCTGGCCTGCGCCGCCGACATCAACCCGTCCAGCCTGGGAGCCGGGGGCGGCTGCAATCCGATCCCGCTGCCGTTCGTGGACGAGGGGACGGCCATCGCCGTCGCCGTCCGGGATCTGCGGCTCGAGGCGTCGGCCTTCCGCGCGGCCGCCGCGTCGGCGCCGAAGCCGCCCGCCGACTGAGGTCATGGCAACGTGTTCCTGCGTCTGGTCCGCCACTCGCTCCTGCGCCGCAAGCGCCGCAAGGCCGTCCTCCTGGCCGCCGTGGCGCTGGGGACGTCGGCCGCCGCGGCCCTGGCCGATATCGCCCTCGATATCGGCGACAAGATGAGCCGCGAGCTGAACTCCTTCGGCGCGAACCTCGTCGTCCTGCCGGCGGGGGGGGGCGCGCCGGTCATGGTCGGCGGGGAGGACGTGGCGGCGCTACGCCTCCCGGCGTACCTGGACGCGGCCGGTCTACCGGCCGTCAGGGAGAACTTCTGGAAGAACAACATACTCGGCTTCGCTCCGGTCCTGGACGTTCCGGCGCGCCTGATGCGGGGCGGTCCGGACGCCGGGGGCGGGCGCGCGGTGCTGTTGCGCGGCACCTGGATCGAGCGGCAGGTCCCGGGGGCCGACCCGCCGCTCACCACTGGGGTGCGCAGCCTGAACCCCTACTGGAGCATCGAGGGAACCTGGCCCGCCGAACCCGGCGGCGAAGGTACCGGCGCGAGCGGTCCCACGGGCCCGTTCGAGGGGGTCGCGGGCAACGGCCTGGCCGCTTCGCTCGGCCTGCGTCCGGGCCACCGGCTGGAGGTCCTGGTCGCCGGACATCCCGCCGATCTCCTGGTCACCGGGATCCTGCGCGGCGGCGGCGAAGAGGACGGCGCCATCCTGCTGCCGATCGAGACGGCCTGGCGCCTGTCGGGCCTCGGCGGGCGCGTGTCGCGCATCTTCGTCCGGGCGTTGACCACTCCCGAATCGGCGGTCTACGAGAGACTGGGCGCGAGCCCGAAGGATCTCCCCCCGGCGGAGTTCGAGCGCTGGACCTGCACGCCGTTCCCGTCGTCGATCGCCTACGAGCTGGAGCGCGCCCTGCCCGGGAGCGAGGCGCGCGTCATCCGCCGCGTGGCGGACTCGGAGGGAAGCATCCTGCGGCGCATCTCCGGGCTGATGGCGGTGATTGCGATCCTGGCGGCCTTCGGGTCGGCGCTGGCGGTCACCAGCGCCCTGTCCACGAGCGTCCTGGAGCGGCGATCCGAGATCGGTCTGCTGAAGGCGATGGGCGCGGGCAACCCGCGCGTGGTCGCGCTGTTCCTGGCCGAGGCGGCGCTCTACGGCGTGGCGGGCGGGCTGGTCGGGGCGGGCGTCGGGGCGCTCATGGCGCGCTTCATCTCGTCCTCGGTGTTCGGGTCGCCGGTGGTCGTCCGGCCGCTGGCCGTGCCGCTGGCGATCGCCGTCGCCCTCCTGATCACGGTCGCCGGCTTCGTCGTGCCGGCGCGCCGCATCCTGAGGTTCAGGCCCTCGGAGGTGCTGCGTGGTCTCTGAGGGCGCGGGCGGAGCGCGCCGCCCCGGCCGGCCCCGCGCGGGTCTGCACGACGAGCCCGGACGCTGGGCCACGTCGTTGCGCTTTCTCCTGCGCTCGCTCAACCTGCGCGGCCCGGTCTTTCTGCTCGCGTTCCTCGCCGTCACCGTCGGGGCGACCGTCACCGCCACGGTGCTCAACCTGAAGGCCGGGCTTCAGGAAAAGATGTCGCGCGAGCTGCGCGCCTACGGTCCGAACCTCTTGATCGTCCCGGTGAGCACGGCGCCGGGCGCCGCCGGCGGGGAGACGCCGACCCTGGGAGAGGCGGCCCTGGGGGCCGGGCGCGGCCTGCCCTCCTCCATCGCCACGGCGCCGATCCTGCTCGCGGGCGGCACCGTGGAGGACCGGCCGGCGACGATCGTCGGCGCCGACCTCGAGGACCTGCGGCGGCTGTATCCATCATGGACGATCCGGCGGGCTGCCGGAGCGCCGGCGGGCCGCGCCGGCCAGCCCGCCTGTCTTCTCGGCGTGTCCCTGGCCCGAAGGGCCGGGGTGGTTCCCGGCGGCGCCGTCGAGGTGCGCGCCGGCGCCCGGGAGGCGGCCCTGGTGGTCTCCGGCCTCGTCGACACCGGCGAGGCGGAGGACGAGCAGGCGTTCGTGCCGCTGGCGCTCCTGCAGGAGATCACCGGTCAGGCCGGCCGCGTGTCGCTCGTGGCGCTGTCGGTCGACGGAGGGCCCGAGGCGGTCGATCGGGTCGGCGCGGCGATCGAGAGGGCGGTGCCCCGGGCGCGGGCCCGGCCGCTGCGGGCGATCGCCCTGCCGCAGGGGGCGATCCTCGACCGGCTCGACCGCATGATGGTCCTGCTGACGCTCGTCGTGCTGGTCCTCTCCGGTCTCTGTCTGGTCACGACGCTGATGTCGATGGTGGTCGAGCGCGAGTCGGAGATCGGACTGGCGCGGGCGATCGGCGCCGGTGACGGCGAGATCTTCAGGATGTTCCTGGGCGAGGTGGGGCTCCTGGGGATCCTGGGGGCCGTGGCGGGGCTGATCGTCGGGGCGGGGCTCACCCGCCTCGTCGGCGCGCGGCTGTTCGGCGCCGCCATCGCGCCGCACGCGGCCGTCATCCCGGCCGTGCTCGGCGCGTCGATCGCCATCTGTCTGATCGCCGTCTACCTGCCGCTGCGGTGGGCGCTGTCCGTCCAGCCGGCGGCGGCCCTCCGGGGAGACTAAGGCGCACCGATGCCCTTCATCCACATCGACAATGTCACGCGCAGATACGACCAGGGCGTGCTCGCCCTGGACCGCGTCGGCCTGGAGATCGAGCGGGGGGAGTGGCTGGCGATCATGGGACCCTCGGGCTCGGGCAAGACCACGCTCCTGAACCTGCTGGGCGGGCTCGACCGGGCCGACGAGGGACGGATCGTCGTGGACGGCCTGGACTTGGCGCAGACTCCCCGGCCGGACCTGATCCGCTACCGCCGCGAGAGCGTCGGTCTGGTGTTCCAGCAGTTCCATCTCCTGCCGTACCTCAACGCGCTGGAGAACGTCATGCTGGCGCAGTACCTGCACAGCATGGCGGACGAGGGGGAGGCGGCGCAGGCTCTCGAGCACGTCGGCCTGGGGCACCGCCTGCGTCACCTGCCGTCGCAGATGTCGGGGGGCGAGAAGCAGCGGGTGTGCATCGCGCGGGCGCTGATCAACGGGCCGAAGCTGATCCTGGCCGACGAGCCGACCGGATCGCTGGACGCCGAGAATGAGCGCGCCGTGCTGGACCTGTTCACGAAGATGCACGCCGATGGACAGACGATCGTCATGGTGACGCACGACCTGGTCGTCGGCCGGCGCGCCTCGCGCCAGATCCAGCTCGAGCACGGGCGGGTGGCCGGCGAGTTCCTGACGCACCAGCAGGACGAGGAGGCGATCGACGAGGTCCTGGAGTACCTGTGGCTGAAGTCCGAAGGGGACCCGGCGGCGCACGAGATCTGCGCGATCGGCGCGCGCCTGGCGACGTCGCAGCTTCTTGACCGCATGCGCGCCCGCGGCATCCTGCACGGTGGCGGGGCTCCCGAGTTCTCGGAGACCGGGCGGCGGCGCGCCGAGAGCCTGATCCGCAGGCACCGTCTCGCCGAGACCCTGTTCTCGGAGACCTTCCAGATGCACGAGTCGGTCGTCGAGGAGGAGGCGTGCTTCTTCGAGCACATCCTCTCGCCGGTCATGACCGACTCGATCTGCGGCTTCCTGAACCATCCGCCCGCCTGCCCGCACGGCAAGCCGATACCGCGCGGCGAGTGCTGCAGCGGCCGGACGGCGCAGACCCGCTAGC
>DAISWT010000306.1:0-1977 GCA_036826235.1 Acidobacteriota bacterium
GCGGGCCACCATGCGCGCGGAGAAGTCGATCCCGACGGGGACGGCCGCGCGCGCGCCGTGGCGGCGACGTAACCGGGGACGCAGGCGACGTCGAGGAGACGCAGGCCGGGGGTCGCGCCGGCGGCCGCGTCAGAGCCGACCACGGGGGCGAGCCTGGCGGTCACCCTGTCGGCCACCCCGACCGCCCGCAGGAGGGGATCGATGAAGTGCGAGGTGAGATCGGTCCAGCGCGACTCGTATTCGGAGGCCGCCCTCTCCCAGCCGGTGTGCTCGAGCTGCCGGAAATCGCGGCATTCCTTCTCCATGCAAGCGCTCCCGTTCTCCGTGTCTAAGCGGACCGGCCGAGAAGGTGCCGCAGGGCCGGCTCGAGATCTGGGTGACGGAATCGATAGGCCGACGCCAGGAGGCGCTCGGGCACGACGCGCTGGCTCGACAGAAGAAGCGCGTCGGCCATCTCGCCGAGCGCGAGCCGCGCCGCGAAGGCCGGCATCGGGAAAATCGTTGGCCGACGCAGCACGCGGCCGAGAGTGGCGGTGAATTCCGCGTTCGTGACCGGGTGCGGGCTGACGGTGTTGACCGGGCCGCGCAGCGCCTTCGTCGCGAGGGCGTGGTCGACCGCGCCCAGGACGTCGTCGATGGCGATCCAGGACATGAATTGCCGGCCGTCGCCGATCCGGCCACCGACGCCCAGCTTGAATGGCAGAAGCATCTTCGCGAGCGCCCCTCCGTTCGGCGAGAGGATCACGCCGAACCGGTGGCGCACGACGCGCACCCCTATTCGGGCCGCCGGATCCGACGCCGTCTCCCAGGCCTGGCAGACCTCCGCCAGGAAGTCCTTGCCGGGGGCGCTGTCTTCCGTGAGGACTTCG
The DNA here is from genome assembly GCA_036826235.1 of Acidobacteriota bacterium. Classification (GTDB taxonomy): domain Bacteria; phylum Acidobacteriota; class Polarisedimenticolia; order Gp22-AA2; family Gp22-AA2; genus Gp22-AA3. Next base: position 870 of record DAISWT010000306.1, read on the forward strand.
TCGCCCCGGTCGCCGTAGTAGCCGATCGCCGAGGCGCAGAGGAGCACACCGGGCGGCCGCGACAGGCGTTCGATCCTCCCGGACAGAAGCGCCGTGCTTTTGACGCGGCTGTCGCGGATGCGCGCCTTCTTCGCCTCGGTCCAGCGTCCCGCGGCGATGCTTTCGCCAGACAGATGGATGACGGCGTCGAATCCCTCGAGGGCCGCCGGGTCGAGCGTCCCCGCGTCCGGGTCCCAGAAGATCGCCGCCTCGCCGGGCGCCGGCCGCGCGCGCAAGAGTCGCACGACCTGGTGTCCGCCCGCGACCAGGTGCGGGATGAGCGCCCTCCCGACCAGCCCGCTGGAACCGCTGATCAGGATCTTCATCGCGCCAGATCCTCGATCGCCTGTTCGAGTAGGCGGTTGAACTCGTCCGGATTTTCAAGCATCGGGAAGTGGCCGGTGCCGGGGACGAAGACCGCCTCGAACTGCGGCGCGTAGCGCCGGTTAACGTCCACCCGCGTCGGGAACTTGTCGGAATTGATCGCCCGGATCGGCTGCTTGACCCGCGACAGCGCCGTCGCCTTGTCGTACGCGAAGGTGGCCCGCAGCACCGCAACGCCGATCTCGGGCGGCATCGAGGACATCCGGGACGCCATCCGCTCGACCAGGGCGGCGTCGGCCGTCTCGGGGAACATCTCCTTCACGAACGTGCGCGTCGAGGAGACGAAGTCGGTGCGCATCGATTCCATCCAGGCGTCGAACCCCTCGCCCGGCTTCCACTCGACGTCCTGCATCGTGTCGACCGGGACGAGCGCCGCGACCCGGTCGGGGAGGAGGCGCGCCACCTCGAGGATCACGTAGCCGCTCATCGAGTGTCCCACCAGGACCACGCGCTTCAATTGCAGCTTCTCGATGACCGCACGGACGTCGTCGGCGAAGGCGGCGACCGACCATGTGGTGCGATCACGGTCCGATCGGCCGTGCCCCGCGAGGTCGATCGTGACGACCGTGTAGCGCGGGCTGAGCTCTCTCACCTGCCCGGCCCAGATGGAGGCGTCGCAGGCCCAGCCGTGGATGAGCACGACGGCAGGGGAGCCGGTTCCCTCGACGTGGTAGTGGATCACGAC
>DAISWT010000306.1:2077-3846 GCA_036826235.1 Acidobacteriota bacterium
GGATGAGCACGACGGCAGGGGAGCCGGTTCCCTCGACGTGGTAGTGGATCACGACGCCGTCGGCCGAGGGGACGGTGCCGTCCATCGGCCCTCCGGGCGGCGCCGCGGACGAGCGGACCGCCCCGGGCCCGGCATCGGCGGGCGACCTCCCGGCGGTGGACCGGCAACCTGTCACGAGCACCATCATGACGACCAGAACCAGGACGCGCATCCGGCCTCCTCGTGTCCGTCTCGCGCCCGGGCGGCGCGCGCTCATCCTGCCGCCGATTCTAATTGCAAACCGGCGCCGGCGGGCGCTCCGGGCATCCCGCCGCCGTCGTGTGGTTGCGGGAGGCGACTCCCGACCCTAGATTGGCCATCATCGAGGAGACCGTGGAGAGCGTCCAAGCCGCGGAGATCGCCCGCCGCCCATCGCCACAATCCGCCGCAAGGGGCCTCGAAGTCCCCGGAGCGCGCAGGCTCGCCATCGAAGGCGGATTCCAGTCGCTGGCGCAGGGTCTGGGTGAAGCGTACCTGGGGGCGTACGCCCTCTTCCTGGGGGCAGGAGGCCTCGCCCTCGGCCTCGTCGCGACCATTCCGACCGCCGCCACGTCGGCCGCGCAGATCCTGGCGCGGCGCGCGCTCGGGGGCGCCGGCGGGCCGCGACGGCTCATCCTGGGCGCCTGGTCGGCGCAGGCGATCGGATACGCCGCACTGGGACTGTGTCTTTTGGTGTCGTCCTCGTGGTCGGTCGGCGCCCTCATCGCCCTGGGCTTTCTGGCGTGGGGCTGCGGCGGCCTCGCCGTGCCGATCTGGACGTCGTGGGTGTCGGCCGTCGTGCCGAAGGCGCGCCACGGCTGGTTCTTCGGCCTGCGCGGCGCGATGCAGGCGACGGGGGCGCTGGCGGCCATCCTGTGCGGCGGCGCCTTGCTGTCGCTCCTGACGGACCGCGGACGGGAGGGGCTCGGCTTCGCCCTTGTGTTCGCGATCGCCGCGCTGGCGCGCGGGCTGAGCGCGATCCTGCTGGCCCGCCTCCCCGATCCGGCTCACCTGTTGCAGGAGCGACACCGTCCGCCCGTGCCGCGGCCGGTGCGCGCCTCGCGCAAATTCCGGCGCCTGTCGACTTACCTCTGGAGCCTGCACCTGGCGACCTACGTCTCGAGCCCGTTCTTCGTGCCGTACATGCTGAAGGATCTCCGCTTTCCCTACCTGCTCGTCGGGACGCTCATCGCCGTGCCGGCGGTGGTGAAAGTATGCACCCTGCGCCTCTGGGGCCACCTCGCCGACCGCGTCGGACCCGGCGCGGTCTTGCGCACGACCGGCTGGCTGGTCGCGCCGGTCCCGGCGCTGTGGCTTCTGTCGGCGAGTCCCTGGTGGATCCTGGTGGCGCAGATCTACTCGGGCCTGGCCTGGGGCGCCTTCGAGCTGGCGCAGGCGTCTTCAATCTTGCAGACGACGCGCGGCCGCGAGCGCCAGGTCGCCTGGTTCAACGTGGTGGACGGCGGCCTGCTGATCTGCGGCTCGCTTGTCGGCGGGTCGGTGGTGAACCTGGTCAACGCGCGCGGCGGCCCGGGCTACCTCGCGGCCATGGGTCTGTCAACTCTTCTCCGCCTGCTGCCTGCGCTGGCGCTTCTGTCGCGGGTGCGCGGCATCGGGCGACCCTCTTTCTCGCACCTCATGCTGCCCTTGCGCGTCTGGACGGTCCGACCCACGCGCGGCCTGACGCTGCGGCTGTGGGAGGGGATCGCGGTCGTCACGCCCCGGCGCCTCCGCCGCGGCGGGCCCGGCCG
>DAISWT010000307.1:0-3845 GCA_036826235.1 Acidobacteriota bacterium
GGTAGGCGGCGGAGCCGAGCGGCTCGATCGGGTCGGGGGTTTCGATCCGGAACGGGACCTGGGGTCCGGCCGCGGACAGCGCGGCGGCCGGCAACGACCGGCCGAGCGTGTAGTGCTGGCCGTCGTCGCGATCGCCGGTGAACTGGTTCCAGGCCGCGAACTCACGGTGCGCGTCGGCGAGGGTCTGCCCGTAACGGCGCAGGACTAGGTCGGTGGCGGCGGGCGCTTCGAGTCCCTGCGTCGCCATCTCCTGCCACACCTGCCGCACGATGTTCGGGTCGCCGCTGCGCTCGGCCAGGAAGAGCGGCCACAGGAGCGCTCCCTCCATCAGCATCAGCGAATCTGCAGCCAGCCCGCGGCCCGGTGACTGCAGGCGGAGCCGCAGCGCCGCCTCGTGTGCTTTCAGATCTCCGGTCGCCCCGAGGGTCAAATAGGAGGCGGTCGCCTCGGCCCACCAGCGGGGGGCGCGCGCCACCATCGAAAGAAGCGTCAGGTGCGCCACCTGGTGCAGCGTGGCGGACATCACCCGGTCGGCCGCGAGACCGCCGTCGAGAACCACGAACGGCGCCTGCGCCTCCGCGCGCGGCACGGCGTATCCCTCGAGGCCGTGCCCGAGATCGACCACGAAGACGTCCAGACGCTCGCCGTCCGGCGTGGGGGGCGGGTATCCGAGGCGGCCCGTCAGGTACGACCGCGACGCCGCCAGCGCCTCGCTGACGCGGTCGACCAGATCGGGAAGCCCGTTGCCGTCCCGGTCGGTCGACAGCAGCCCCGATGTGCGCGGTGCCCCGGGGTAGTGGACGGCGAATCGACCGTCGCGCGTGACGGCCAACCTCTCCGTGTCGGGGGTCGGGCGAGCGCCGAGGGTGGCGAGCGCCTGCCCGAGGGCAGTCGGCAACGGCTCTTCAGGCCGGGCGAGCAGCAGAACGAGCGGTGTGGCGCAGGGAGCCGGGAAGGCGTCGCTGCCGGCGATGACCGCCAGCATGTCGCCCGGCGCGCGGCCGGCGGACTCGAAGGGGATATGACCCTCGGAACCTCTGGCGATGACAGAGCTTAGTGGAAGATCACGGTCGTCGGCGGCGCGCACCACCCCTGCAAGAATGGGGAGTAACGAGACAGCCGCGACAATGACCGGCCCGACAGTCTTCACGTGCCCTCTTGGACGCCCGTGGCCCGAAATATATGGCATAAACCGTTGCAGGTCAAGGAACTTGCCGTCTTGCCTGGACTGCCGATGACGGGTCTGCCGGGAGCAAGAACGTAATCGGGCAGGTCACAGGTATATATAATCCGCCCATGTCGCTCGAGCTGTCGACGCCGCTGCGCGGCCTGAAAGGGATCGGTCCGAAGCACGCTGATGAGCTGGCGGCGCGCGGCCTCCGGAGCGTGGAGGATCTGCTCTTTCATCTGCCGTTCCGCTACGAGGACCGCAGCCGGTTCTTCCCGATCGCCTCGCTTGCCCCCGGTCTGCGGGCGACGGTCCGTGGCCGGGTCCGGACCGCGGTCCTGCGTCGCACCCGGGCGCGCGGTCTCACAATTTTCGAAGCGGTGGTCGAGGACGACACCGGGTCGATCCGGGTGCTGTTCTTCAACCAACCGTACCTGCGCACGGCGATGCCGCCCGGACGCGAGGTGATCCTGCACGGCGAGGCGACCCTGGCGCGCTCCGGCCGGACCGGGCTGGTGCTGCAGGGGCCCCAGTTCGAGGCGCTCTCGGACGCCGATCAGGAGGCCATCCACACCGGCCGCGTCGTGCCGATCTACCCGAAGCTCCCCGGTCTGTCGTCGCGCGCCATCAGGCGGCTGATGCATTCGGTGCTGCACGCGCTGCCGGCCGGGATCGCCGACCCTCTGCCACCGGGCTTGTCGAGCGAGCGCGGCTTTTTGCCGCGCCGTCAGGCGCTGTCGCTGGCGCACTTCCCGCCCGCCGATGCCGATCTGCGGGCGCTCAATGAGTTCCGATCGCCGTTCCACCGCCGTCTGATCTTCGAGGAGTTCTTCTTTCTGCAGCTCGGCTTCGCCCTGTCCCGCCGCGACCGCGATGCCCGGCCGAGCGAGCCGGGGCTGCGCGTCGACGACGGCGTCCGTGCCCGGCTGCGGGCAGCGCTGCCGTTCCACCTCACCGGGGCGCAGCGCAAGGCGCTGAAGGAGATCGCCGGTGATCTGATGTCGGGACGGCCGATGAACCGCCTGCTGCAGGGCGACGTCGGCTGTGGCAAGACCGTGGTGGCGCTTCTGGCGACCCTCCTGGTGGTCGAGAACCGGCACCAGGCCGCCTTCATGGCGCCGACGGAGATCCTGGCCGAGCAGCACCACCGCTCCTTCCTCCGCATGCTGCAGGGGACCGGCTACCCGGTCGGGCTGCTGACCTCGGGGGTGACCGGCGCGGCCCGCCGCCAGGTGCTGGACGGGCTCCGTTCCGGTTCGATCCCGATCCTGGTGGGCACGCACGCCCTTCTGGAGGAGGAGGTGCGGTTCCGGTCGCTCCGCCTGGCGATCATCGACGAGCAGCATCGCTTCGGTGTGGCGCAACGGGCGCGCCTGCGCGCCAAGGGGGCCCGGACCGATGTGCTGGTGATGACCGCCACGCCGATCCCGCGTTCGCTCGCCCTGACGGTCTACGGCGATCTCGATCTGTCGGTCATCGATGCGCTGCCGCCGGGGCGCCGTCCGGTCAAGACGGTGGTCCGAGGCGAGGAGGCGCGCGCGGCCGTTTACGCGTTCCTGCGCGATCAGGTGGTGAAGGGGAGGCAGGCGTACGTCGTCTACCCGCTGGTCGAGGAGACCGGCCGCGACGACCTGAAGGCCGCCGTCGAGATGCACGGGAAACTGTCCCGGCAGGTCTTCCCCGACCTGGCGATCGGACTCTTGCACGGACGGCTGAGAGCGGAGGAGCGCGACGCGGTCATGAGCGGGTTCGCCTCCGGGCGTCTGCCGATCCTCGTCGCCACCACCGTCATCGAGGTCGGCATCGACGTCCCGAACGCCACGCTGATGCTGGTCGAGCAGGCGGAGCGCTTCGGCCTGTCGCAGCTGCACCAGTTGCGCGGCCGGGTCGGGCGCGGCGCGGACGAGTCGTACTGCGTCCTGATGGCCGGCCCGCGGACCGGAGACGAGGCGCGCCGCCGGCTCGAGATCATGGCCGGGACGGGCGACGGCTTCGCGATCGCCCGGGAGGATCTCCGCCTGCGCGGGCCCGGCGAGTTCCTCGGCACGCGGCAGTCGGGTCTTCCCGACCTGCGAATCGGCGACATCCTGCGCGACCACGACATCCTCGAAGACGCGCGCCGTGCGGCCTTCGCCTGCGCCGCTACCCTCGCCGGCACGCCGCAGCGGCGTGATCTCGTGCGACACCTCGAGGGCCGCTGGGCCGGACGTCTCGGACTGATTCAGGTCGGGTAGCGCGACGAGTGGTGGTACACTGGCGGCACTTGTCTAGACACCCGGCATGATGACCGTTGGACAGCCTGTGCGGATCGTGGCCTGCGTCGTCCTGACCCTGTCCCTGCCCGCCGCCGCGGCGGCGCAGACCGCCGGGACGCTGCGCGGCCTGGTCACCGACGACAAGGGGGCGGCGCTCCCCGGGGCCGTCGTCGCGGTCTCGAGCGTCAGCCAGGGGGTCAGCGGCCGGGCCGCGGTCACCGACGCCTCGGGCGTCTTCCTGGTCCAGGCCCTGCCCCCGGCGCGCGACTACCTGGTGCGCGTCAGCCTGCCCTCCTACGCCACCATCGCGCTCTCCGGCGTCGAGGTGTCGGCGGGCGGGGTCGGCAGCGTCCGCCTGGCGCTGTCGCGCGAGACCGCCCTGCGCCAGCACGTCGAGGTGCGGGCCAGCCCGAACATCGTCA
>DAISWT010000308.1:0-3805 GCA_036826235.1 Acidobacteriota bacterium
TCCGCGAGGTGATCTCCCGCCTTCGGACCGAGTGCAACGCCAAGGTCGTCTTCCTCGTCGACAAGAACGGCCAGCAGATCGCCGCGACCGGCGACCTGCACGCGATCGACACCACCGCCCTGGCCTCCCTCGCCGCCGGCAACGTCGCGGCCACCGATTCGCTGGCCCGGCTCATCGGCGAGAAGGAATTCTCCGTCCTGTTCCACGAGGGGGAGCGGGACAACCTGCACATCTCCGTGGTCGGCGGGCGGGGGATCCTCGTCGTCATCTTCGACGAGCGATCGTCGCTCGGGCTCGTGAGGCTGCGGGTCAAGAAGGGCTCGTCGGAGCTCTCGGCCATCCTGGACGTGATGCTGAAGAAATCCGCCCAGCCGCGGAAGGCCGCCGCGGGCGGATCGCCGTTCTCCGAGATCACGGACGAGGACATCGACAAGCTGTTCAGCGACTAGACGAGTGCGGGAGCTGCTACCGGGCCCATGACGTTCATCAATTACGCGGCGCGCGAGATCAACTGCAAGATCGTCTACTACGGCCCCGGCCTGGGCGGCAAGACGACGAACATCAAGTACGTCTACGAGAAGACCAATCCGAACTCCAAGGGGAAGCTGATCTCCCTGGCCACCGAGACCGACCGCACGCTGTTCTTCGATTTCCTGCCGCTGGACCTGGGCGAGATCCGCGGCTTCCGCACCCGCTTCCACCTCTATACCGTGCCGGGCCAGGTGTTCTACGACGCCTCGCGCAAGCTGATCCTGAAGGGCGTCGACGGCGTCGTGTTCGTCGCCGACTCGCAGGCCGCCCGCATGGAGGCGAATCTCGAGAGCCTGCGCAATCTCGACCTCAACCTCAAGGAGCAGGGCTACGACCTGCGCGCCATCCCCTACGTGCTGCAGCTCAACAAGCGCGACCTCCCCTCGGCCCTGCCGGTCGAGGAGATGAAGCGGCAGCTCATACGCAAGGGGGAGCCGGTCTTCGACGCGGTCGCCGCCAAGGGCACCGGCGTCTTCGAGACCCTGAAGACCATCGCCAAGATGGTCCTTCTCGAGCTCCGCAAAGGGCGATAGACTCTTTCAGGGCTCTTGGGGCCGCGCCGCCGCGCCCACGCGTCGAGGGTCCTGATCCCGGGCGCCAGCGGGGGCCTGGACGCGCGACCGGCCCAGCCACTCCTGGAACTTCTCGAGATAGACATAGACGACGGGCGTGGCATAGAGCGTCAGCATCTGCGACAGGAGCAGCCCGCCCACGACCGCCAGGCCCAGCGGACGGCGCGACTCGGCGCCCGCGCCGAATCCCATGGCGATCGGCAGCGTCCCCATCAGCGCGGCCATCGTGGTCATCATGATCGGCCGGAAGCGGACGACGCAGGCCTCCAAGATCGCCTCCTCCGGGGTCCTGCTCCCCTGGCGCTGCGCCTCGATCGCGAAGTCGATCATCATGATGCCGTTCTTCTTGACCAGACCGACCAGCATGATGATCCCGACGTACGCGTAAAGCCCGATCTCCGTGTGGAAGAGATACAGCGTCACCAGCGCGCCGAGACCTGCGAACGGCAGCGCCGAGAGGATGGTGACGGGGTGGATGAAGCTCTCGTAGAGGATCCCGAGCACCATGTAGATCAGCAGCACGGCGACGATCAGGAGGATGGCCAGACCGGACATCGCCGCCTGGAAAGCCTGTGCGGTCCCCTGGAACCTGGTGGTGACGCTCGGGGGGAGGATGCCTGCCCCCGCCTCGTTCACGAGCTTGACCGCGTCCCCGAGCGAGACGCCCGGCTTGAGGTTGAACGAGATCGTGACCGCCGGAAGCTGGCCGAGGTGGCTCACCGACAGCGGGCCCACGGTCGCCTTGAGATTGGCCACGGCGTTCAGCGGGACCAGCGCCCCGGACGACGAGCGGACGTACAGCAGGGACAGAGCGGCCGGATCGGTCTGGTCCTTCGGCAGGAGCTGCAGGATCACCTGGTACTCGTTGTTGGGGGCATAGATGGTGGAGATCTGCCGGGCGCCGTAGGCGTCGTAGAGGGCATCCTCGATCTGCGCGGCGGTGACGCCGAGCGTCGCGGCCTTGTCGCGCTGGATGTCCAGCTCGACCTGAGGGTTCTTGATCTGCAGATCGCTGTTCACGTCCAGGAATCCGGGCAGGGTGCGGATCTTCGCCTCCATGAGTGGCGCAACGCGGTAGAGCTCGTCGGTGTTGGAGCCCTGCAGGGTGTACTGGTACAGGCTCTTGGTGAGACTTCCGCCGATGCGAATGGAGGGCGGGACCTGCGGGTAGGCCCGCATCCCCGGCACCTGCGACAGCTTCGACCGCAGCGACAGGACCAGGTTCTGAATCGGGCCCCGCTCCCGGCGCGGTTTGAGACGCAGGAAGAGGAGACCGTTGTTGCTGCTGGCGATGCCGCGGGCTCCGGCGCTGGAGAGGAACGCCTCCACCGCCGGCTCCTTCTGGACGATCGCCGCCAGGGCCTTCTGGTGCTCGACCATCGAGTCGAAGGAGATCCCCTCGGCCGCCTCGGTGAACACGAAAATCTGCGAGTTGTCCTCCTCTGAAAAAAGTCCGAACGGGCTGATGCGGAAGAACACGATGGTCAGAACGACGACCAGCACCAGACCCAGGAGGTTCACCCACTTGTGCCGCAGCGACCAGGCGAGGCTCGCCCGGTAGAGATTCAACGAGCCCTCGAAGAACCGTTCGATCTTCTGATACAGCCATCCGTGCCGCTCCGACGCGGCGTGCCGCAGGAAACGGCTGCAGAGCATCGGCGTCAGGGTCAGGGACACGAAGCCGGAGACCAGAATCGCCGTGCCGATCGTGACGGCGAACTCGTGGAAGATCCGGCCGATGAGTCCGGGCATGAAGAGGATCGGGATGAACACCGCCGCCAGCGACACGGTCATGGACAGGATGGTGAAGCCGATCTCCTTCGACCCGGTCAGGGCGGCCCGCAGCGGCGGCTCACCCATCTCCATGTGCCGCACGATGTTCTCGAGCATGACGATGGCGTCGTCCACCACGAAGCCGACGGACAGCGTCAGCGCCATCAGGGACAGGTTGTCGAGGTTGTAGCCCAGGTAGTACATGACGGCGAAGGTCCCGACGATCGAGAACGGCAGCGCCAGGCTCGGGATGACGGTCGCCGACAGGTTGCGCAGGAACAGGAAAATCACCATGACGACGAGGGCCAGGGTCAGGAGCAGCGTGAACTTGACGTCGCTCACCGAGTCCTGGATCGACATCGAACGATCGAACAGGACGTTCAGCGACACGGAAGACGGCAGGTCGTTGCGGAAGGTCGGCAGGAGGGCGCGCACCGCCCGCGCGATCTCGACCGTGTTCGTGCCCGGCTGTCTCTGCACCGCCAGAATGATTCCCCGTGTCATCGCCTCGGCCGTGCAGTACCAGGCGGCGGTCTTGTCGTTCTCGACGCTGTCGATCACCCGTCCCAGCTCCCGCAGCCGGACGGGGGAGCCGTCGCGGTACGCGACGATGAGCGGCAGATAATCCTCGGCCTCCGTCAGCTGGCCGTTGGCCTCGACGGTGAACGCCTTGTGCGCGCCGTACAGCGTCCCGGTCGGCAGGTTCACGTTCTGTCTCTGGACGGCCTGCGCCACCTCATCGAGGCCGATGCCGCGCGACGCGAGGGCGCGCGGGTCGACTTGCACGCGCACCGCGTACTTCTGCGATCCGTAGACCAGGACCTGTGCCACGCCGCTGATTGTGGAGATGCGCTGCGCCATGTTCGTCTCGCCATACTCGTCCAGCGTGTAGAGCGGCAGCGTCGGCGAGGTGAGCGCGATGTAGATGA
>DAISWT010000309.1:0-3801 GCA_036826235.1 Acidobacteriota bacterium
CCCCGAGGCGCGCGAAGATCGGGAGGGCCGACGGCGGGACGTACTCGCCGCAGATCTTGTGGCGCGGGAAGCGGGCGGCGTCGCACAGGACGACGTCCCAGCCGGCGCGCCGCAGCAGCGTCGCCGCGGTCGACCCGGCGGGGCCGGCGCCCACCACCACGACGTCGAAGAGCCTCGAGGACGTCACGGTCCGGCCGCCCGCAGCACCAGGGCCGAGTTCTTCGACCCGAAGCCGATGCAGTTGCAGAGCGCCAGCCGCGGCTGCCCGGTCCGGGCGCGGTTCGGCACGTAGTCCAGGTCGCATTCCGGGTCGGGCGCGTCGTAGTTGATCGTCGGGGGCAGGAAACCGCCGTCCATCGCCAGGAGCGTGGCCGCGACACCGGCGGCGCCGCAGGCGCCCTGCGCGTGGCCGATCATCGACTTGGTGGAGGAGGCCGGGACGGACTGCGCCCGCTCGCCGAGCAGCGCTTTGATCGCGAGCGTCTCGACGCGGTCGTTCTGCCGGGTGGAGGTGCCGTGCAGGTTGATGTACTCGATCTCGCTGGCTGACGCCCCCGCCGACCGCAGAGCCAGATCCATGGCGCGGGTCGACTCGGCGCCGTCGTGGCTCATGTGCACGCGGTGGTGGGCGTCGCACGTCGAGGCGTACCCGGCGACCTCGGCGTAGATGCGCGCGCCGCGCCGCCGGGCGCGCCCGACGTCCTCCAGGACCAGCAGGTACGCGCCCTCCCCCAGCACGAAGCCGCTGCGGTCGATGGTGAACGGACGCGATGCCTTGTCCGGCCGGTCGTTCCAGCCGACGGCCGCGGCCCGCATCCGGCAGAAGCCCTCCATCATTCCCGGCGTGATGCAGGCCTCGGCGCCCCCGGTCAGCACGATCTCCTGTTCCCGCCGATCGATGGCGTGCAGGGCGTAGCCGATGGCGTCGGTGCTGCTCGTGCAGCCGTTGCTCAGCACGTGTGACGGTCCCGAAAAACCGAAGCGGATGCTCAGCTCGCTGCTGACCATTCCGACCACCGAGGAGGAGATGGCGAACGGATTGACCCGCCGGATCCCGTCGCGATAGTAGGCCTCGTACTGGCGCTCCGCGAAATCGATCGCCCCTGCGCCGCTGCCGACGATGACCCCGATGCGGCGGATCTCCGCGGCCGTCAGGCCGTCTGGGAGACCGGCGTCCCGGAGCGCTTCGCGCGCGGCCGCGATCGCCATCGGCACGATGCGGCCCACACGCGGCAGGTCCTCGGGGTCCAGGTGCGCCGCCGGATCGAAGCCGGGGACCTCGGCCGCCACACGGCACGGCAGGTCGCCCGGGTCGAACAGGGAGATCGGGCGCGTGGCGCTACGGCCCTCGCGCAGCCCGGCGCGGAACGCCTCCACGCCCAAGCCGAACGGAGACACGACGCCGAGTCCGGTGATGGCCGCGGGCATCGGGCAGGATCCTCGGTTCGAGTCTATCACCGCGCCGCCGGGCGGGCGATGCAGGCCGTCCGCCCGCGTCCGCTGTCATCGGCCGTGCCGGCCGCCGGCGCTCCACCCCCGACGCCCAGGCGGGCCCGGAGCCTCGCCTTCAGCCACCCGGCGCCGGCCAGACAGTAGAACGGTCCGTACTCCGCCAGGCGGATCCAGGGATACGGCTCGCCAGCGCGTCCGGAAGCGCCGAGATTGGCGTACGCCAGCGCCACCAAGCCGCTCAGCAGGATCCACGGTGGCGACGGGAACAGACACAGCCAGGGCACGACCCACAGGAAGTACCAGGGGTGGGCCGTGGGCGACAGCAGCAGCAGCGCCCCGGTCATCCAGTAAAGACCGCGCAGCGGCTCGATGTCCCGGCGCACGAGCCAGGCCGCGAAACCCAGGGCCGCCAGCGCGCAGGCGCCCTTGGCCAGATCGATCGGATAGACGTAGCCGTAGAGACGATCGAGCCCCGACGTATGGGGGACGCTGCGGCGCACGCAGGCGATGACCGCCTTCAGGCCAGGCGTCGGATTCATCCAGGCGATCGCCGCGTGGACGATGCCGAACAGCGACTCGTTGCCGAGCCAGCGGTCCGCGTATTCGCGCAGACCCGCGAACAGGAGCCTGCCGGCCGCCCGGAACGGCCAGTAGGCGAGCATCACGGCGACCGGGACGATCAGCAGGTGGCGCGCGCGAATCCTCCGGAGCAGCGGGGCGATCAGGATGAGCGGAACAATCTTCACCAGCCCGCCGGCGGCGAGGGCGAAGGTCGCGCCCGCCTCCCTTTTCTGTATAATCCACGCGGCAGCCAGGAGCACGCAGAGCGTCGCTGCGGGTTCGATGTGGCCGCTCCAGGCCGTCTCCGTCACCGCCAGCGGGTTCCAGGCGTAGATCAGGACCCGGAGGCCCGGTCGTCCCCGCTCCCGGAGGAGCGCTCGCAGGACGGCGATCACCAGAAGGTCAAGAAGAACGACGAGGATCTTGATCCCATAGATGCCCGGGCCGAGGGCGGCCCCGCCCGCAAACAGAAGCTGCGCGGCCGGAGGGTAGACGGTGACGACCTCCTGGTGGGCGATCGGTCCGATGTCCGCGTCGCCCCGCGCCGCTCCGGCCGGGGAGGCCGGGAACGTGATATACGGGTTTCCGCCATCGAGCGTCACCCGGCCGTCCCACAGGTAGCGCTGCAGGTCGTCGCTGAGAACCGGTGCGGCGAACACAAACGTGAGACGGAACAGACAGGCGAGGCCGACGATCGTCCAGCCGGTGCCGGCGCCACCGGGCGACCCGGTGCCGATGACCTGCCGGACCGCGACGACGTAGCAGGCGAAGACGGCGAAGAACAGGGCGAGGAAGCCGAGCGTGCGGCCGGGACCGGTCGGGGTGAACAGCATGGCCACGAAGCCGCACTCCATGACGGCGCCGAGGAGCACGAGACGAGGGAGTGGCGCCGGCGCGACCGGTGGAACATGCACGGTCGCGCATCGTAGCAGACGGCCCTCCGGCCAACAAGCGAGGCCGGGCGCGTGAGATGGCTCGCGGGATGCATCCTCGCCTCCTACTACGCGACGCTCCTGGCGCTGGCGATCTACGGCTGGCATCGCTACTACCTGCTGTACCTGTTCTACCGGCACGCGCCGAAGCGGCCCCGGCCGCCGGGCACGATCGAGCCGCTCCCCCCGGTGACGGTGCAGCTGCCGATCTACAACGAGCGTTACGTCGTCGATCGTCTCATCCGCGCCGCCTGCGCCCTCGATTACCCGGCCGATCGTCTCGAGATCCAGATCCTGGACGATTCGACCGACGACACGACACGGATCGCCGCCGAGGTCGCCGAGGAGATGCGCCGCCTCGGGCACGACGTCCGGCACCTGCGGCGCGGCAACCGCCGCGGCTTCAAGGCGGGAGCGCTGGCGGAGGGGCTGGCGCGGGCCCGGGGGGAGCTGGTCGCCGTGTTCGACGCCGATTTCGTCCCGGCGCCGTCCTTTCTGCTCGACCTGGTTCACTATTTCAGCGACCCCCGCGTCGGAATGGTTCAGGCACGCTGGGGCCACCTGAACCGCGAGTACTCGGTCCTGACCCGGATCCAGTCGATCTTCCTGGACGGCCATTTCGTCATCGAGCACGCGGCGCGGCACCGCGCCGGCCGTTTCTTCAACTTCAACGGCACCGCCGGGATCTGGCGCCGCGCCTGCATCGAGTCGGCCGGTGGATGGCAGTCCGACACCCTGACCGAGGACCTCGATCTGTCGTACCGCGGGCAGCTCGAGGGCTGGGAGTTCGTGTTCCTGCCGGAGGTCGTCGCGCCGGCCGAGCTCCCCGCCGACATGGACTCGTTCAAGACGCAGC